>NZ_JBAKHL010000068.1:0-33807 GCF_036902715.1 Micromonospora sp. CPCC 205546 | reverse complement strand
TCCCCCCGCCGGTGTCCCCGACGCGTCCGCCCCCGCCGCGCCGCCCCGTCGCGGTGGGCGCGCGGCCGGCCGCGGCGCCCCGCCGGGCGACGGCGGCGCGCTCGGGCTCCCGCCGCACGAGGCGGTGCGCCTGCTCACCGACCGCCCACCGCTCGACGATCTCAGTCTCTGCCACGGCGAGCTGGGCGTCGCCGAGGCGACGGTGCTGCTCGAGGGCGGTGGGAGCGCCGCGCGCCGCCATGCCGGCCGGGTCCTCGACGCCGTCGACCGGTACGGCGCGTCCTGCGGGACCCCGGGCAACGTGCCCACCCCCGGCCTGCTCAACGGCCTCGCCGGCATCGGTTACGGACTGCTACGACTCTCCGGGGTCGGGCCGGTGCCGTCGGTGCTGCTGCTGGAACCGACCCCTTAACCGCGCTCCTCGGGTTGAGGACCGCCGGGCGAGCGACGACGATCTGCACTGGGGCCGCAGCTCCCGAAGAGTAGTTACGAAGATTCACACAGGAGGAATGACAGTTGTCCGAGAACCAGCTCCCCCCGTGCCGCACCGACGAGACCGACTCCACGGCGCCGATCGACGACCCGGCCGGCGCGATGTGGCTGCAGCCCGTCGTGGCGTTCGGGATCCGCGCGGCCGCCCTCGCCAGCCTGGCCGTGCCCGTGGGCATGGTGATCGGCGGCCTCGTCGGTGACGGCGGCGCGGCGGCCGACGCCGCACCCCTGACGACCTGCTGCCCCGATCGTTCGTTGTGACGGTGCGGTAGCCACCCCCTCGGGGCCGGCGTCGACAACACCGCGTTGGGCCGTGGCCTGCCCCCTCGGATAGCGTGCGCAGTGTGCACCGCTCCTCGAAGTTCATCGGCAGGGACGCCGAACTGCGCGCGGTGCGCAAAAGCCTCGAATCGGCGCGGGCGGGGCGGGGTGGCGCGGTCTTCGTGGTCGGCGAGAGCGGCGTCGGCAAGTCCCGTCTCGCGTCGAGGGTCGCGGAGCTGGCCACCACCGCCGGCATGCGGGTGATGCGGGGCCGGGGCAGCACGATCGGCACCGAGGTGCCGCTGCGCCCGCTGACCGAGGCGCTGCTGTCGCTGCTCCGGTCCGGGCCGGTCGATCCCACCGTGCTCGGGCCCTACGGCCCGATCCTCGGCCGGCTCGTCCCCGACTGGGCTCGGCCACCGGCCGATCAGGAGAACGCCTCCCTGGTGATCCTGGCCGAGGCCGTCCTGCGGCTGACCGGGGTGGCCGGTGAGGGGCGGGGCTGCCTCATGCTGCTCGACGACCTGCAGGACGCCGACACGGAGACGTTGACCGTGCTGGAGTACCTGATCGACAACCTCGCCCTGCAGCCGACCCTGCTGCTGGGGGCGATCAGGGCGGAGCCCTGCGCGGCGTCGCGCATCGCCCGGTCGGCCGCCCAACGGGGCCAGTGCACCCTCATCGAACTGGGCCGGCTCGACGACGACGGGTTGCGGCAGATGGTCGGCGCCTGCCTGGAGGCCGATCCGGACCGGGTACCGGCGGCCGCGCACGCCCTCGTCTCGACGGGCAGCGCCGGCAACCCGTTCCTGATCGAGGAACTCGTCGCCGGCATGGTCGACGGCGCCCTGCTGATCCGCGGGCCGCAGGGCTGGCGGATGTCCGAGAAGCTGCCCGTCGCGCTTCCGGGCACGCTGACGCGGGGCATGACGCAGGGCGTCGAACAGCTCGACCCCCGGGCCCGCGAGCTGCTCTCGATGGGTGCGCTGCTGGGCCAGCGATTCCCGCTGGCGGTGGTGCAGGCGGCCACCGGGTTGAGCGACCGCGAGGTGCTCCGGCACCTGTGCGGCGACGTCGCCGGGCGGCTGGTCGCGGTGGACGACCAGCTCACCGACTGGTACGCCTTCCGGCACCGGCTCACCCGGGAGGCGCTGCTCACCCTCCTCGGCCCCGCCGACCGGGCTCACCTCGCCCAGCGGATGGCCGACGCGGTGGAGGCGGTCTTCCCCGGCCTGCCCGGCGAATGGTGCCAGGTGTCGGCGACCCTGCACCTGCAGGCCGACCGCCCGGAGGCGGCCGGCCGGCTGTTCACCGAGGCGGGCCGGCGGGCCATCGCGCAGGGCGGCGCGACCACCGCCGTCGCCCTGCTCGACCGCGCGATCGGCCTGCTCGGGGAGAACCCCGTGGCGCGCGCGGCGGCCCTCGAAGCGTTGCTGCACGCCCTGGCGGAGGCCGGACTGGTCGAACGGGCCCTCGAGTCGGTCAGCACGCTCGACCAGATCGGTGGCGTCGACCCGCGGCGGCGGGCCCAGCTGCACACCCGGCTGGCCTGGGCCGCGACGGTCGCCGGCCGCTCGGCCGAGGGGTTGGCGCAGGTGGAGCAGGCGCGTGCCCTGCTCGGCCCGGACGCCGCCGCGGAGGACACCGCGCCGGTCGACGTCGTCGCCGCCCACCTCGCGCTGGACACCGCCGGGCAGGACCAGCTCGCCACCGCCGAGGCGCTGGCCCGCCGGGCCGCCACCGTCGCGGAGACCGTCCCGCTGCCGGTGGTGGCCTGCCAGGCCTGGCAGCTCCTCGGCGCGCTGACGCGGCACCGCGATCCGGCGGAGGCGACCCGCTGCCTGGAACGGGCCCTGGCGATCGCCACGCAGCACCGGCTGCCGATCTGGGAGATCCACGCGCTGATCCGGCTGGGCAACGACGACGCGCTGCGCGACGCGCGCCTGGACCGCCTCGAACAGGTCCGGGAGCGGGCCTCGCAGGCCGGCGCGGTGACGGCGCGCCACCAGGCGGAGGCGAGCCTCGCCCTGCACGCGGTGCTGCGGGGCGACTTCGACACGGCGGCTGCCCTCGTCCAGCAGGTGCTGGCCGCGACCACCCGGCTGAAACTGCTGGAGACCACCCAGTACGTGCTGCTGGTCAGCGCGGTGCTCGCGGCGCACCAGGGGCGACGCCGGGAGATGGAGCGGGCGCTGGCCGAGTTCCGCCGGTGGCGCGGCGACCAGGCCCTGCACGCATCGCGCGTACACGGCCTGGCCGGGGCCTTCTGCGCGTTGCTCGAGGAGGACCGCTCCCGCGCCCTCGGCGAACTGGCCCGCGCGTTCGATGCCGAGGAGCAGAGCCCGACGGTCTTCCACCTCTCCGGCCGGCACGGGCTGCACCTGCTGCTCCAGGTCACCTCCGGCGAGGCCGGCTGGCCCGCCTACGAGGCGGTGCAGGGCGACTCGGCGAGCACGCTGCGCTGGGACCTGCAGTTCGCGCTCTTCGCGAAGGCGGTGCTGCTCGGCCGCTCCGGTCGGCCGGAGGCGGCGACCGAGGCGGCGACCGAGGCGATGCGGGCCGGGGCGCCGTACGCGATGGGCCGGCACCTCGCGCTGCGGTTGGTGTGCGAGTCGGCCCTCGCCGACGGCTGGGGCACGCCGGTGCAGTGGTTGCGCGCCGCCGAGGAGCACTTCCACCGCAGCGACGTGCCGGCCGTGGCCAGCGCCTGCCGGGCCCTGTTGCGCCAGGCGGGCGTACGCATGACGCAGCGCCGCTCCGGTGCGGAGGACATCCCCGCAGCGCTGCGGTCGGTGGGCGTGACGGTGCGGGAGTTCGAGGTGCTGCGGCTGCTGGTCGGGCGACTGAGCAACCGGGAGATCGCCGGTCGGCTGCACCTCTCCCCGCGCACCGTGGAACGGCACGTGTCCAGCCTGCTCGGCAAGACCGGCCTGCCGAACCGGATCGCGCTGAGCGAGTTCGCCGCCGAGGTGGAGAGCGGCTGAGCGGCGACGCGGTGCAACATTCCTGCAATCGACGAACGTTGACGTCGATGTCGGGGCGGGCTTAGCGTCTCGGGAGGGAAAGCCCTTTCCCGCATGGTCCGACGCTCGCCGGCCGGCCGTGACCGCTCCCGCACCGCACCAGGAGGACCCCCGTGCGTGACAGGCGCATCAGACGTACCCGCGGCGCGGTCGCCGCGATCGGCGTGTCGGCGACCGCGCTCGCCATGGCCGCGGCCATGGTCTCGACGGCCCACGCCGCCACCCTCCTCTCCGACGACTTCGGCGACGGCGACAGCGGCGGCTGGTCGAAGTCGGGCGGGACCTGGTCGGTGATCACCGACGGTTCGCCGGCACTCCGCCAGTCGAACACCGGCAGCGAGCTGGCCCGGATGTTCGCCGGGCAGACGGGCTGGACCGACTACGAGGTGCGGGCCCGGGTCAAGCCGGCCTCGTACGGCTCCGGCGGCCTCGTCGCCATCGCCGCCCGGGCCAGCGGCTCCACGAAGATGTACCGGCTGTCGCTGCTGGCCGACGGCCGCGCGGAACTCCAGGCCGTCAACGGCAGCGCGGTCACGGTGCTCGGCTCGGCGGGCGGCGTCGGCTCCACCGGCACCTGGCACACGCTGCGGATCGAGGTCGCCGGCAGCACCGTGCGCGGCTTCGTCGACGGCGTGCGGGTCGGCGACGCCAGCGCCACCCTGAGCGGGGCCGGACGGATCGCGCTGGTCACCGCCCACGCCGGCGCGAGCTTCGACGACGTGGTGGTCAGCTCCGGCGGCACCGGACCGACCGCCCCGCCGACCACCGCTCCCCCGACCACCGCTCCCCCGACCACCGCTCCCCCGACCACGCCGCCCCCGACCACGCCGCCGCCGGTCGCCGGCACCCTCGTCGTGGCCACCAACGGCGACGACGCCAACCCGGGCACCCTGGCCGAGCCGCTGCGGACCATCCAGCGCGCCCACGATCTCGTGCAGCCCGGCGGGACCATCGCCGTGCGCGGGGGCACCTACGCGCCGGCCAGCACCATCAAGATCCTCAAGGACGGCAGCCAGGCCCAGCCGATCACCCTCACCGCCCACCAGGGCGAGCGCGTGGTCATCGACGGCGAGAACATGCCGTACACCCCCGGGGCCGTGGGGTCCTCGATCCCCCGCGCCGACCGGGGCGCCCTGCACGTCGAGGGCGACTGGTGGCGGTTCGTCGGCCTGGAGATCGTCAACGGCCCGTACGGCATCTTCGGGGTGGACACCAACAACGGCCGCTACGAGCGCCTGGTCACCCGGGACAACTACGAGTCCGGCCTGCACCTGCAGGGCGCCTCGTCGGGCAACCACATCATCGACCTGGACAGCCACGGCAACCGCGACCCGCGCAAGAACGGCGAGAGCGCGGACGGCCTGGCGATCAAGGAGGGCTCCGGGACGGGCAACGTCGTCCGGGGCGCCCGGCTGTGGCGCAACGCCGACGACGGCTTCGACGCCTGGCTGTTCCTGTCGCCCGTGCTCATCGAGGACAGCGTCGCCTACGACAACGGCTACAACTACTGGGGCCTGCCCGACTACACCGGGGACGGCAACGGCTTCAAGAACGGCGGCGGCACGGACCCGCGTCCGGCGGTCGCCCACGTCACCCGCAACAGCATGGCCTGGGGCAACTCGGCCGGCGGCTTCATCGACAACGGCAACCCCGGCGCGCTGGTCTTCGAACGCAACACCGCGTGGGACAACGGCAAGGACGGCTTCAACGTGTCGCGCTCCACCTCGGTGCTCACCCGCAACCTCGCGGTCGGCAACGCCACAGACGTGTCGCTCGGCGGCTCCACCGGCTCCGGCAACTCGTGGAACCTCGGCGGGACGTGGTCGCTCGTCAGCACGGACCCGGCCACGATCACCGGCCCCCGTACGGCGGACGGCGCCATCCCCCACCTCCCCGTTCCTGCGCCCGGCGAACGGCGCGGACGTCGGCGCCCGGATCTGAGCCGGACCGGCCGGGGTGGCCGGCGGTGGATCCGCCGGCTCCCCGCCCGCCCGGCGGCCTCCCGCACCGGCGCGGGAGCGTGCCGTGCGGGTCGCCCGCCGGGGCCACCGTCCGGCGCCGCGCGCTGGCAGGATGACCGGATGGACCTCGACACCGGCGCCGGGCTGCTGCACCGGCTGACGTCCTACGAGCCGAGCCGCGAGTGGGACGCGCCCCTGGAGGATCCCCGCGTCCGCCAGGACCTCGTCCCGAACGACCCCGAAACCCTGCCGCCGCCCCTGAAGGGCTACCCGGACGGTCCCGCCGTCCTCGACCTGCCGCGCGACCTGCCCGACCCCGGCGTCCCCGCAACCGCCGTGCTGGCCGGCGTGGCGTCCCCCGCGCAGCCCTTCGACGCGGCGCAGCTGGGCCGCGTGCTCTTCCTCGGCGCCGGCGTCGTCCGCACCGCCGAGCGCGACGGCCGCCCCGTCCTCTACCGCGCCGCCGGCTCGGCGGGGGCGCGGTTCCCGCTGGAGGTCTACGCGAGCACCCGGGGCGTCGCGGGGGTGCCGGACGGCGTGCACTGGTACGACGCGCGGCGGCACGCGCTCGTCCAGGTGGCGCCCGCCGCCAGCGGCGCCGTCACGACGCTCGTGGTCACGGGCGTGCCGTTGCGCACGGGGTGGCGCTACGCCGAGCGCGGCTGGCGACACCTCTACTGGGACGCCGGCACGCTGCTGTCCCAGCTGTCGGCGGCGGCCGCGA
The DNA here is from genome assembly GCF_036902715.1 of Micromonospora sp. CPCC 205546. Classification (NCBI taxonomy): domain Bacteria; kingdom Bacillati; phylum Actinomycetota; class Actinomycetes; order Micromonosporales; family Micromonosporaceae; genus Micromonospora; species Micromonospora sp. CPCC 205546. Next base: position 27,346 of record NZ_JBAKHL010000068.1, on the reverse strand, counting down.
GCGCCGGCCTGTCGCCGCGACTGCGGTCGCTCTTCCCGGACGCCACCGTGCGCGCGCTCGTCGGCGCGGACGGGGTGCACGAGTACCCGCTGGCCCTGCTCTCCCTCGGCGACGGAGAGCCGGCGATCGGGCCTACCGGGCCCGCGGTCCCCGGCGAGTTGCCGCCGGTCGAGCTGCCGTTGTGCACCGCCGCCCAGCGGGCGGGCGAGCGGGACGTGCTCGGCGCGCCCTGGCCGCAGGCGGAACCGCTGCCGGCGTACCCGCCGTCCGACCCGCTCGACGAGGTCGTCCGGCGGCGCGGCTCGCAACGGCGGATGGACAGGTCCCGCACGCTGCCGCGCGCCCTGCTGGAATGGCCCCTGGCCGCGGCCCTGCGCGGCGTGCCGGTGCCGCACTGGGTCGCCGTGCACGGGGTCGACGGCGTGCCGCCCGGCCTCTACCGGTGGCCCGACCTGTCGACGCCGCTGCGCACGGGTGACCTGCGCGACGAGCTGCTCCGGGTCTGCCTGGACCAGGCGCTCGCCGGCGACGCGGCCTACGTCGTCGTCGCCGCCGCGCCGCTGTCGACCCTCGACGACCGCGGCTACCGCGAGGCCCAGCTCGCCGCCGGGCTCGTCGAGGGCCGGCTGCACCTCGCGGCGTACGCCCTGGGCGCGGGCGCCTCCGGCATGACCTTCCTCGACTCGGCGGTCCCGGGGCTGCTGGGCGAGCCGGAAGACCTCGCGGCCCTGCTCTTCACCTGCGTGGGCGCGCCGGAGTACCGCTCGCGCGCGGGCGGGCGACCGGGCGCCCCGGTCGAGGTCCGGCCGGTCACGCCCCGCCTCGGCGGGTCCTGACGCGGCCCGCCCGACGGGCCCGAGCCGCGCAGCACGGACGCCGCGTCCCAGGGGCGGCACGCCGACCAGATCGCGCCGGCCACCGGCGCGGGAGATCGCCGCGCCCCCGCTTCCCGCCGGCTCCGCGCGACGTGGGAGCACCACCGCAGGCGTCCGACAACGCTGATTGAAGGTTTCCGCCATCGCGCCACGTCATCGCGGAAGCCATTTACATCGGTGTGCGTCGCGGTGTACGTTACCGCCACCCGCAGATCAGCATCGATGATCACGAATACATGGAGGGGTGCAGATGACTGCTCGACCCGCCGCGCGACGCAGGCGTGGGCTGCTCGGCGCCATGCTGGCCGCGACCCTGCTCCTGACCGCCGAATCAGCCCTGGTCGCCGCGTCGGCGTCGGCCGCCCCGGAGGGGGCCCCACCGGCGTCCGCCCGGCTGGCCACCGCCTTCGACACCGCCGCCGGTCGGTACGACGTCCCCCGCGACCTGCTCGTCGCCCTCGGCTACGCCGAGACCCGCCTGGACGGGCACGGCGGCGCGCCGAGCGCGGCGGGCGGCTACGGCATGATGCACCTCGTCAGCAACCCCAGGCTGCGCACGCTGGACGAGGCGGCCACGCTGACCGGACTCAGCCGTGGCGCGTTGCGTGCCGACCCGGCCGCGAACGTCGCCGGGGCGGCCGCCGTCCTGCGCTCCTACGCCGACCAGGCCGGCCTGGACGCGGCCGAGCGCGACGACGTCGACGAGTGGTACGCCCCGATCGCCCGCTACGGCGGCGCGTCCCAACCGTCGCTCGCCCGCCTCTACGCGGACGCCGTCTACGACCTGCTCGCCACCGGCTTCGAGACCGGCCACCCCGGGGTGGCGAAGGTTCCCGGCCGCCAGGTGGCGCCGAGGCGGGACCTGCCCGGCGACGCGTCGGACGGGGTCGGGACCCTCAGCACCGACTACGGGCCGGCCGCGTGGGCGCCGGCGAGCACCAGCAACTACACGGTGGCCAGCCGGCCCACCAGCCACTCCGTCAGGTACATCGTCATCCACGTGACGCAGGGCAGCTACGCCGGCTCGATCAGCTGGTTCCAGAACCCGGCCGCCCAGGCCAGCGCGCACTACACGTTCCGCTCCTCCGACGGGGCGGTCACCCAGTCGGTGCGGGAGAAGGACATCGCCTGGCACGCGGGCAACTGGACCTACAACACCCAGTCCATCGGCATCGAGCACGAGGGGTACGTCGACAACGCGGCCTGGTTCACCGACGCGATGTACCGGGCGTCGGCGACGCTGACCCGCAGCCTCGCCACCAAGTACGGCATCCCGAAGACCAGGACGCACATCATCGGCCACCACGAGGTCCCCGGGGCCACCCACACCGACCCGGGCCCGAACTGGAACTGGGCCTACTACATGCAGCTGGTGAACCAGCAGACCGGCGTCGGCTCCGGCACGGTGGACACCGAGGGGGTGAGCCTCAACGTGCGCTCCGGGCCCGGTACCGGCTACGCCGTCGTCGGTTCCGTCGCCGACGGCGCGGCCGTCAGCATCTACTGCCAGGCCGTCGGCACCACCGTGACCGGCCCCTACGGCACCAGCAACGTCTGGGACCGCATCGGCACCAACCGCTACGTCGCGGACGCCTTCGTCCTCACCGGACACGGCGGCTTCATCCCCGGCGTGCCACGCTGCTGACCCACCCGCCCGGTGCCGTCCGTCCGCCGGGGCGGGCGGCACCGGCGCGTCACCAGCGCGCGACGACCAGCTCGTGGATCGCGGTGAGCAGTTCGTCGTCGCGCTCCGCGTGCGCGGTCACCGTGACGGCGGCGCGGCGCGCGGGGCTGACGACCACGTACTGACCGTAGCGGCCGTCCAGCCGGTAGGTGTCGCCCCGGTCGATCCAGACGCCCAGCCCGTACCCGTGGGTGTACGGCTCGCCGTACGTGACGGCGCTCGTGTCGACCCGCTCCCCCGCCATCCGCCGCACGTACTGCGCGGGCAACACCTGCCGGCCGTGCCACCGGCCCTCCTGCACCAGCAGCCGGGCGAAGCGTGCGAGTTCCCCGGTACGCAGGAAGAGGTCGCTCTCCGCGAGGGGATGGCCCAGCGGGCACGTGTGCCAGGGCGGGTCGTGCAGGTCCAGCGGCGCGAACAGGCGCGGCAGCAGGAACGAGCGCAGGTCCGCACCGGTGACCCGGGCGATCACCCGACCGAGGGCGTACGGGCCCGAGCCCGTGTACGCGAAGCGGGTCCCCGGCGCGGCGGCGAGCGGCGCGGCGACGATCTCGTGGAGCAGGTCGGCGGCGGCGATCCGCTCGTGGGCGAACCAGCGGTGGCTGGTGCCGCTGGTCATCGTCAGGAGCTGTCGCAGGGTCACGGCCTCGAACCCGTCGGCGGCGATCGGCCGCAGCTCGGGCAGATGGTCCAGGAGGCGGTCGTCGAGACTCAGCCGGCCCTCCGCCTCGGCCAGCCCCACCGCCACCGACGTGAACGTCTTGGCGACCGAGTACAGGTTCACCCGGTCGTCGGAGCGGAAGCGGTGCTCCAGGGGCGGGTGGCCCTCACGGTGGACGTGGATGCCGTACGTGCCCAGCGCCCGGTCACGATCCGCCCGCACGAAGTCTTCGAGAAGGTCGGCGCTCACGGGCGAACGGTACGCGAGGTCGGACGGTGGCGGCGGCCACGAGGTGACCGGCCGCACCCGGCGGCGCAGGGTGCGAACGCGCTCAGTCCCACCTGTCCTGGTTGAGGAAGCGGGCGAAGCCGCGCCACGAGTTGGGCCCCATGACCCCGTCGATCGGGCCGGTGTAGCCGTGGCCGGACGCGAGGCGCTGCACGGCGCGCCAGGTGTTCGGGCCGGGCTGGCCGTCGATCGGTCCGGTGTAGCCGTAGGCCCGCATGGCCCGCTGGAGGGCGGCGTAGGTGTTCGGCCCGGGCGCGCCGTCGATGGGGCCGGTGTATCCGGCGGTGAGCCGCAGCCAGTTCTGCATGCGCTGGTAGAAGACGGTGCCGGGGATGCCGTCCTGCTCGGTGGAGGTCTTGGGCAGTCGCCCCGGGGCGGGGTTCTGCCCGATGTAGGCCAGCGGGTTGATGCGTACGCCTGCGGGGTTGATCATGTGCCAGTGGACGTGCGGTCCGGTGGACGAGCCCGAGCCCGGCGCGCCGGCCGCGCCGCCGGAGAGACCGACGACGGTGCCGCTGGACACGGCCGCGCCGTTGCCGAGCAGGAACTGCGACAGGTGCATGTACTGGCTGCGGTACCCGTCCGCGTGCTGGATGGTGACCGTGTGCCCACCCGTGCCGTTGTACGGGATGTTCTGGATGGTGCCCGCGCCGCAGGCGGGCAGGCGGGTGCCGACCGGCATGCCGAAGTCGACGCCGCCGAGCGATCCCCGGTTCAGGTGCTCCTGCCAGGTGCCGGTGACGGGGTAGCCGGAGAAGGGGTTGTAGATGGCCGGCGCGGCGTACGCACGGCCGGGAACGGCCAGCCCGGCCAGGGCGCCCGCGCCGAGGGCGACGCCGAGCAGCACCGCGCGGCGGTCGACACCGGCGGCCGCCGGGCTGTCGCCGCAGCATCCGGGTTGGTCGAGATGGTCCATCGCGTGCTCCCTGCTGATCGGTACGCCGGTGGGGCCAGTGACGATACATAGTCACAAATAAATCTGTCGACCGCCCGCTGCGTCACGGCGCCGGGTCACGGGCGACGTGCCGTCCGGCGCCACAGCCGCACCACCGGGCCGCTCAGCCGCCCGGGCAGCGGTTGTCACCGCCGCTGTGCTCCTGGCAGGTCGTCGGCGCCGGGACGGACGCGGCCGGCGGCCTGAGGGTGCGCACGGCATCCACGACCGCCGGCGTCAGAGCCACCGCGACCACGACGGCCAGGAACAGGTAGACGAGCCCGGTGCGGCGGTACCGGCAGCCGAACGCCACCAGCGCGATGACGGCCGGCCCGCCCGCTGCCGTCGCCGCCAGGAACAGCAGCGCCCGGGCGGAGCGCCGCCCGATCTCCGCCGCCCGCCCGTCACCGTTCGAGTGGTGGTCGGCCCACCCTTCCATGCCGATGGTGAACAACCACCACAGCAACGCCAGGCACGCCCCCACCCAGACCACCGTCAGGAGCACGACGGCGTACCGGGACCGGGCGGCGGGTGTCGACGAGGTCATGCCGTACAGCCTGGCGGGGCCGGGGCCGCGGGACGTGAGCCCGCGTACTCACCGCGCGGGCGGCACACCCGGGCGCACGCGCGGGGGCCGGGTCGGCGGTGCCCACGCGTCCGACGGCGGTCGTGGCGGGGGAGAGGGCCGCCGCCGGCGAGGAGGGCGGCCCGCCGGTGCGGTCGCGACGGCGACCGCACCGGCGGGCCGGGCCCCGTCACCGACGGGCCGGGTGGAGAGGTCCGCTCACCACCCGCGGCACTGGCCGGAGGTCGGGCCGCTGACCGTGTTGGCCACCCCGCCGTCCACCGGTGGCGGCTGGTTGCCGACGCACCGCAGCGGCCCGTCGATCCGGTTGCCGGACAACACCACAGGCGTGTCGCCGGTGCGGCTGTCGACCACGCTGACCGGCCCGGTCACCCGCGTACCGCTGATCAGCACCGAACCGGTGACGCCGGTGACCGACAGCGGGCCGTCGATCCTGCTGCCCGTCAACTCCACCACCGTGGCCCCGGTGGCGGTCACCGGGCCGCTGACGCTGGCGTCGAGCGCGACCAGGCCCGCGCCCTTCGCGACGTTGACCGGCCCGAACACCGTGGCGCCCGGCGCGAGGCAGGTCACCCCACCGTTGACCGGCAGCGGACCCCGGCGCTCACCGTTGACGACCCGGGCGCAGGTCTGGTCGGTGACCTCGAGCGTCACGGGCAACGTCGTCAGCGGGTTGGACGGGTCGTCGCTGGTGACGCAGAGCTGGGCCCGGTAGGTACCGGCGGCCAGCCCGGTGCTGTCCATCGAGAGCGTCACCTCGGTGGACCGGCCGGCACCGGTGCCGGCCGACGTGCGGGACGCCGTCAGCCACGGCACCTCGTCGGGCGTCACGCACGGCTGCAGGTCGGGCAGCCGGACGTGGGTGATGAACCGGGCGGCGCCCTTGTCGTTCTCGACCTCGACCAGGCGGCCGGAGCGGTCGATCTCGTGGACCCCCTTGGAGCTGGTGGTCAGGATGTTGCCGTTACCGAGCGGGTGGACGCCCTGGTATCCGCTCCCGCCGGGCGGCGTGTAGACGCCGATCAGCTTGCCGTCGCGGTCCATCTCCCAGACTCCCGGGGTCGAGCCGCTGCCCCAGCTCGCCGCGAGCACGTTGCCGTTCGGCAGCTCCACGAGCTGGCCGGGCCAGCTCAGCCCCTGGAAGAAGCGGGCGTTGGCGGCGGAGCCGTCCTTCTTGAAGCTGTGGATGGCGTCACTGTCGCTGGCCGAGACGAGCACGTCGTCGCCGCGGAACAGGATGCCCCACGGTCCCTTCAGCCCGTCGGCCCCCGGCTCGATGAACGTACCCAGGAACTTCCCGTCGGCGTCGAACTCGACCACCGAGTTGGCGTTCGCCTGGGAGGCGACCGTCACCAGCACGGTGCCGCGCGGCGAGAGCGCGATGCCCCGGGTGTTGCCCATGACCGTCGGATCTCCCTGACCGGCGGCGGGGGCGAAGACGCGCCGGAAGCTGCCGTCCAGGCCGTGCTCGGTGACCACCGAGTTGACCTGGTCGGACATGAGGAAGCCGCTGCCGTCCGGCTTGGCGACGACCTGGAACGGCGTGTAGAGGTTGCTGGTCGGGTCGAACTTGAAGTGCGGGATGAACTGCGGGTCGATCTGCTTGCCGGTCTGCGGATCGAACGCCATCACCCCACGGGTGGCGCTGCCCGAGTTGGGGATCAGCAGGACACCCTTCCGCAGGAGCTGGATCCGCTCGTCGCTCGGGCCGGCGTCCGGGTCGTCCAGCCGCCAGTCCAGCACGCCGTGCCCGGCGTTGCGTACCGCGAACTTCTGGCTGGTGACCAGCCCGGCCGGCTGCCGCGCGGAGAGCGACTTCGATGCCACCTCGATCTTCGGCACCGGCACCACGGTCAGTTCCAGCGCGATCGTCGTCGTCGGCTGGTCCTGGTCGTTGCTGGCCAGGCACAGGTCGGCCCGGAACACGCCGCCGTCGTCCAGGCCGGTCGAGTCGAGCGTGATCTGGATGTCCTGACTCTTGAACGCGCCCAGGGTGCCCTGCGCCGGGGTCACCTTGACCCAGGTCGGCCAGGCGCAGTCGTCGCCGTCGCCGGTCGCCCGCCAGGTGAGTTCGGCGCCGCCGGCGTTGCCCACCTTGACGGTGTGGCTCTCGTTCTGCGCCACATCCATGCTGGAGCTCAGCGCGGTCTTGTCGACCGTCAGGTCCGGAGCCGCGGGAAGGACGGCGACCGGGAGGTGGGCCTGGGCGATCGGCTGCCCGTCCGGCGCGTGCCGGGCGTCGGTGCTCAGGTCGATCGCGCCGAAGAGCCAGTTCTTGCGGGCGGTCCCGGTGACGTCCACGGTGATGGTCAGCGCCTGGCTGGCGCCGGGCGCCAGGGTGAACCGCGTCGGGGCGACCGTGATGCGCGCCCCGGACGGGGCCCCCGGCGCCACCTGGTAGGTCGCGGCCACCGTGGCCACGCTGGACACCGTCCGGGTGAAGGTGCAGACCTTGAGGCAGTGGTGCTCGACGACGGCCGGCAGGTTCAGCGTCTGCGGGTCGCCCCCGGCGTCGGGGTTGGCCGCGACGAAGTTCGCGGCGGTCTCGTCGAGCACGAGGCCCGTCCGGGCGGCCTGGGCCAGGTTGATCCGGCCGGAGCCGATGTCGAACGCGTCGGCCGGCGTGCGGCCGTCCTCCTTGACCACCCCGTCGCGGTCCGCGGTGACCGCCAGCGCGGACCGGATCCGCGTCGGCGACCAGTCGGGGTGCAGCGCCGCCAGCAGCGCGCCGGCGCCGGCGACGTGCGGCGACGACATGGACGTGCCCTGCATGAAGGCGTACGTGGCCGGGTTGTCCTTCGCCGCCATGGTGGCGGCGAGGATGTTGCGGCCCGGGGCGGCCACGGTGGGCGCCAGCATGTCGAACTTGCTGGGTCCGCGCGAGCTGAAGTCGGCCACGACGTCGGTCCAGTCGCCGTTGCGCAGCACCTCGCTGCCGGGGTCGACGCGCACGGTGACGGGGCCGTCGGTGGCGGCCGCGTGGTCGCGCAGCCGCTGCCCGTCGACGAGGGAGACCATCACGGCGGGGATGGTGGTCCCGGCGAGCGCGCCCATCGTGATCGGCGGGCCGCTGTACTGGTTGTGCACGACCACGCCGGTCGCGCCGGCGGCGGTGGCGTTCTTGACCTTCACGGAGAAGTCGCAGCCGCCCCGGGGCAGCAGGGCGACCTTGCCGCTGAACGCCGCTGCCGGGAACGGCACGCAGGCCTGCACGTTGTTCGCGTCGACGGCGCCGGAGTACCGGATCCCACCCTCGATCGGCGGGTTCGGCGAGTTCTCCCCGATGACGGCGGCGATGCCGGTGAGCGCCGCCGGGACGGGCGCCGGGCCCGTCACGTCGAGCCGGTGGGCGATGACCCGCTCGTGGCTGACCGCGGCGACGGACATGTTCCACGGCGCGGTCTTCGCGACGGTGCTGGCGCCCGGGCCGCTGTTGCCGGCGGAGGCGGCGACGAAGATGCCGGCCGAGTACGCCTCCAGGAACGCCTGGTCGACGAGGTCCTTCCAGGGGTCGTCGCGACCGGAGATCGAGTAGTTGAGGACGTCCACGCCGTCGGCGATCGCCTGGTCCACGGCGGCGATCGTCGCCGAGGAGAGGCAGCCGATGGCCATGCAGACCTTGTAGGAGATGACGTTGGCCCGCGGCGCGACCCCGGAGACCGTGACCTTGTGCGTGCTGGTGCCGACGGTCATGGTCGCCTCGTGCCGGTTGCCGGCGGCGGTCGAGGCGGTGTGGCTGCCGTGGCCGTTGTCGTCCCGGGCGTCGGTGCCGACCATCGACCAGGCGCCGATCAGCTTGTCGTTGCAGATCGCCTTGTGCTGGGGATGGGTCGGGGCGCAGACGCCGGTGTACGTGCCCGCGCCGTACGGGTTGGTGTGCCGGTAGCCGTCGCCGTCCACCGCCGCGAACGACGGGTGCTCGGGGTTGATGCCCGAGTCGAGGATCCCGACGATGGCACCCTCGCCACGGGTGCCGACGTTCTCCGCCGTCCTGCCCTCCCACACCGCGGGCGACCGGATCAGCGCGTTGCTGGTGTCGGTCGTCAGCTCCAGGACCTCGTCGGGTACGACGGCGCTGACCCCCGGCAGGCCGGACAGGTGCGCCGCCTCGTCCGCGCTGACCTCGACCGCCAGGCCGTTGACCACGTTGCGGTAGGTGTGGGCGACCCGCACGGAGCGGCCCAGGATCGCCTCCATCTCGTCCACCAGCGTGTCCTGCTGCCGCGCCAGCTCCTGCGCGTAGGAGGTGCTCGCCGCGGACCGGGTGTCGATCCCGCCGGTGCGTGCCGGCCTCGCCGGCGAGGCGGCCACCACCGACGGCTTGTCCATCTTCACCAGCCAGAGCCCGCTCCTGGGCTGCGCCTTCGTCGACGCCGGGCGGGCAGACGCCCCGGCTGGCGTGTCGCCCGCCGGCAGCGGTGCCGCCACGGCCGGGGCGGGGGCCACGGCGAGCAGCATGGTGCCTGCCGCCACCGCCGCGACCAGACGGGCCGGTGTCCGCCGACGGGAGGGGAACCTTCTTGGAAAGGGGGACTGTGCCACGGTGAGCTCCTAAGTCACTGAGCGGCGCGATCGGTGCTGTCTCGCTGCCTCGCCAGAGCCGGGGAGTGCTCGGTGCGGCTGGGTGCGATCGTGTGAAACCTAGGTGATCACGCAGGCCGAGGCAATGGCGTCCGTCCATCCGCGCACCTCACCGGAGGCGCGGGGGAACACCCCGTCCGCCGGGCCCGCGGGACAGGTCCTCACCGTCGGGTCAGTTCGGACAGCCAGCTCTCCAGGGCCGCCGGGGAGCGGAACAGCAGCACCGGCGGCCCGGTCGGATCGGCCTGCCAGGCGCGCATCCGCCGCCGGGCCCGGCCGAACGCGGTGACGTGCCACACCAGGATCGAGTCGCTCGACAGCACGCTGCGCAGCGTCTCCCGGTTGCCGTTGCAGACCTCCTCGCCGCTGACCAGCCGGCCGGCGGTGCGTCGCAGCAGCCGCCAGAAGGAGAGCCAGCGCGGATAGTCCAGGCCGACGACCAGGTCGGCGCGCGCCAGCACCACGTCGCGCCAGCCGTGGTACGCCCCGTCGAGGATCCAGCGGTCGCGTCGGCAGACCGCCTCGATCCGGCTGTGCTGCTCGGCGACCGGCACCTCCACCCAGCCGGGCTGCCACAGCAGGTCGTCGACCGGGTGCCACGGCAGCCCGAGCCGCTCGGCCAGCCGCGCCGCCAGGGTGGACTTGCCGGCGCCGTAGACCCCGTAGACGAGGATGCGGGCCGGTGCGGTCATCGCGGCAGCGTACGCCGCCGGCACCGGGGCGACCACCCGACCGGAGCCCGGCGCGACGTCCACCCGTGGTGGGACCGGGGCGCACGGCCCGGCGGGCCGCGACCGGCCGCCACGCCCCGGGTCATACACTCGGCCCCCTGGTCACGGGCCCGGGCGCAGCTCACGGCGGACCGGCACGGAAGGGACTGCTGGTGAGGCGACGAGGCGACGTGACCCGACGACGGCGGGTCGTGGCGGGGGCGGTCGCCGTCCTCGCCGCCACCGCGGCTCCCGGTGCTGCCGTGGCCCAGCCGTCACCGGCTCCGGTCGCGGGAACGCCGGTCTGCGAGGTGCGCGGCGGCCGGCTGAGCGAGATCTCCGGGATGGTCGCCACGGACGACGGATACGTCATGGTCAACGACGGCGCGGAGGACGAGGCCCGCCGCCGGATCTTCTTCCTGGACGACCGGTGCTCCGTCGTGCGCACCGTGTCCTTTCCGTCGCGCCCCCGCGACACCGAGGACCTCGCCGTGGGCGCGGACGGCACCGTCTGGGTGGCGGACACGGGCGACAACGACCGCTCCCGGCAGACGATCGCCGTGTGGAAGCTCCCGCCCGGCGCCGACCGGCCGGTGCTGCACCGCATGGCGTACCCGGACGGCCCGCACGACGCCGAGGCCATGCTCGTGACCGGCGACGGCCGGCCGGTGGTCGTGACCAAGTACTCCGCCACCCTGTACGCCCCGGATGCCGCCCCGCGTCCGGGCACGACGGCGCCCCTGGTGAAGGTGGGGCAGGTCCGGCTGCCGGCCTCCACGACGAGCAACCCGTACGGGATGCTCGGTCGCACGGCGGTCACGGGCGCCGCCACCGCACCGGACGGGCGCCGGGTGGTCCTGCGCACCTACGCCGACGCGTACGAGTTCGACGTCGCCGACGGTGACGTGGTCGCCGCGTTGACCGGCGGGACGCCCCGGATCGTCGCGCTGCCCGACGAGCCGCAGGGCGAGTCGGTCACCTACAGCCGCGACGGCCGGTCCCTGCTCACCGTGTCCGAGACCGCCGACCAGCCGCCCGGGACGACGCCCACGGTCCTGCGCTACCCGCTGCCCGCGTCCCCCGCGTCGCCCACGTCGCCCGCCGCGCCCGAAGCGACGGCCCGCGCCGCGGGCGACGGGACCGGCCCCTCCGGCGCCGTGCGGACCTACCTCGTGGCGGCCGGCGCGCTCGGGCTGGTGCTGATCGCCGTGGGGCTGGTCGCGCTGGGCCGCGCCCGACGTTCCCGGACGCGCTGACCGGGGGCACGGCGAGCCACGGCGCGCTGATCCGCGCGCGGGCTCCGGGGTCGTACCCGCCGTCCCGGCTCCCGGGTTCCGGGGTCGTACCCGCCGTCGCGGCTCCCGGGAACGCGCCGGGTCAGGCACCGTCCCCGTCGGACGGGCCCGCCGTGTGCAGGCCGGTGAACAGGGCGGCCAGCAGGTCGGCGCGCGCACCGAGTCCGGCGGCCGAGACCCACTCGTGCCGGGCGTGCGCGCCCCCGCCGGGCGGGGCCAGCCCGTCGACGGTGGGGCGGCCGAGCGCGCCCGTCGTGTTGGTGTCGGCGGCGCCGTCGGCCGGGCGCCCGTCGAGGCGTTGGCCGAGGCCGGCGGCGACGGTCACGATCCGCTCCAGCAGACGCGCCCCCGCCTCGTCCGGCCGCCAGGTGGGCCGGTGCGACAGCAGCCGGGTGGCGAGCCGGGCGCGCTCGCGCACCGGACGCAGCGACCGCAGAGCGGTGAGGACCGCGTCCTCGTGCTCGGGGTCGCTGAAGCGCAGGCCGAGGTCGCCGTACGCCTCGCCGGCGACCACGTTGGTGCGCCCCCCGCCGGCGACGGTGCCGGTGTTGAGCAGGACCGGCCGGCCCGCGACGAGCGCGCGGACCCGCACGAGCTGGTCGACGAGCTCGTCGATGGCGTTGACCCCGGCGTCGGGGTCGAGCGCGGCGTGCGCCTCGGCGCCGGTGACCTCGATGCGGACCCGGGTGCTGCCGCGCCGGCCGGTCTTGAGGTCACCGCCGGGGTGCGGCGGTTCCAGGCCGAGCACCGCGCGGGCCCGGCCCGCCTCGGCCCGGACCAGCCCGGTGGCCGTGGGCGAGCCGATCTCCTCGTCGGCGACGACGAGGACCCTGATCTCGGGGTGCGGGGCGCCCTCCCGTACGACGCGCGTCGCCGCCGCGAGCAGGGCGACGATCCCGGCCTTGGTGTCGTAGACGCCCGGGCCACGGACTTCGTCACCGTCGACGGACCAGGGCATGTCGGACAGCGTGCCGACCGGCCAGACGGTGTCGTAGTGGGTCAGCAGCAGCACCGGGTCGCCCGCCACCCCTCGCGCCGGAAGGGTCCAGACCAGGTGGTCGCCGCTCGGGTGCGGCTCGCGGGCGGTGTCGAAGCCGGCGCGGGCGGCGTCCGCGTCGAGCACGTCGGCCAGCGCGGCCAGCGCCCGCCGGTCACCGGTCGGCGACTCGTGCAGCGTGTAACGGTGCAGCGCGGCGAGCGCGGCGTCTGACTCCGACGAAGATGACGACACATACGAACACTAAGATCGCACGCACGCCTTGTCAAAGGGCATGGATGGCGGCAGCATGTCGGTCATACGATCGCTATCTTGTCAGGAGGGTGCGTGATGGCCGATGCCACCCGTGGGATCGTGGCGCGTGACCTCGCCGGGCTCGCCGAGCGGACGGCGGCATCGGCGCTCTACCGGAGCGTGTTCGGCTACGAGGGCCCCGAGCACGCCGTCAGCCCCCGCCTGCTGGCCGCGCTGGGCGAGAACGCCGGGAGCGCGGTCGGCGCGTTCGACGAGGACGGCTCCCTCGTCGGCTTCTGCTACGGCTTCACGGCCGTCGAGCACGGGGAGCTCTACCACTACTCGCAGGCCGCCGTCGTGGACGGGCGGGCGCAGGGGCGCGGAGTCGGCCGCCTGCTCAAGCACGCCCAGGCCGATGCCGCCCTGCGCGCGGGCGCGCGCACGATGCGCTGGACCTTCGACCCGTACGCGCTGCGCAACGCCCACTTCAACCTGAACGTGCTGGGCGCCGTCGGCATCCGGTTCCTGCCCGACTTCTACGACGACGGCGGCAGCGATCGGATCCTGGTGCGGTGGGACCTGCACCGTCGCGGGAGCGGCACCCGCCCACCGGGGCGCCCGGTCGTGGACGCGCCCGCCGACGACCGTACCGCCGCGGGGGGAGCCGACGAGCGGACCCGGCTGCGACTGGCGCTGGCCGACCGGTTCGTCCAGGGCGGACGGCTCGTCGGCGTCGCGCGGCGAACGGACGCCCCCGACCGCGTCAGCTACCTGTTCGCGCAGGACGAGGCATGACCACGACGAGATCGACGCCCTCGGAGCGCTTCGACCGCAACGTCCAGCGCAGGTCGGCGCAGCTGCTCAAGCAGCGGGTCCTGGAACAGCAACGCGCCGAGTTCGCCAACGCGCTCGGGTGGGCCGCCGAGCAGGACGCGATCGAGCGGGCCGCCGCGCTCATCGTGTCGGCCCGGCGACGCTACCTGCTCGGCCACGGCAAGTCGCTGAGCTTCGCGTCCCTGCTCGCCGCCGACCTCAGCGCCGGGCTCTCCGGCGTCCACCTCGTCGACGGCGCGGCGTTGCGCTCCCTCGACGTGCTCAGCGACATCCGCCAGGGCGACCTGCTCGTGGCCGTCTGCATGGCACGCTACCGGCGTGAGACGGTCGACACCGCCTCGGCCTACGTCCGCCACGGCGGTCAACTGGTCCTCGTCACCGACGCCGAGGACGCGCCGCTGGCCGACAGCGCGACCGTCCGCATCGTGATCGGCACCGACAGCGCCTCCTACGCCAACTCCCCCACCTCCGTGGTGCTCGCGCTGCACCTGCTCGCCACCCTGACCATCGCCAGTTCGAAGGGGGCCGGCCGCCGCCTGCGCGAGCGCGACGCCCTCGCCGCCGAACTCGACCTCTACGCGGAGGAACCGTGACCAGTCACAGGCGGATCGAGGTGGTGGAGCTGCGCCGGGTCCGGCTGCCGCTCGTGCACCGGTTCCAGACCAGCTCCCACGCCAAGCGCGAGCTGGAGCACGTCCTGGTCACGCTCACCGACACCGACGGCGCCGTGGGGTGGGGCGAGATCGCGTCGCCGAGCGGCCCGTTCTACTGCGCCGAGACCGTCGAGAGCTGCTGGGCGGTCGCCCGTGACCACCTCGCCCCGATGGTCCTGCGGACCGACTGGGAGCACCCCGCGGAACTTGCCGCGACGCTCGCCCGGGTCCGGGGCAACCACTTCGCCCGCGCCGGTTTCGACGTCGCCGCCTGGGCACTGTGGTCGGCCGCCGGTGGCACCTCCCTCGCGCACGCGCTGGGCGGCACGCGCGGCAGCGTGGAGGCCGGCGTGTCCCTGGGGATCGAACCCACCGTCGACGACCTCCTCGCGCAGGTGCGGCTGCGCGTGGACGAGGGCTACCGCAGGATCAAGCTCAAGATCGCGCCCGGCTGGGACGTCGCCCCGGTGCGGGCCGTACGCGCGGCACATCCGGACGTGCCGCTGCACGTCGACGCCAACGGCGCCTACGAGGACGTCCCCGAGCACCGGGCCGTCCTGGAGACGCTCGACGGCCTGGGCCTGCTGATGATCGAGCAGCCGTTCGCGCCGCGGGCTCTCGTCGCGCACGCCGCCCTCCAGGAGCGGATCGGCACCCCCGTCTGCCTCGACGAGTCCGTCGAGGAGGTGGACGACCTCGTCACCGCGCTGCGCCTGGGCGCCCTGCGGGTCCTCAACGTCAAGGTCTCGCGGATGGGCGGCCTGACCCACGCCGTACGGGCCCACGACCTCGCGCGCGAGCACGGTGTCCCGGTCTGGTGCGGCGGCATGCACGAGTTCGGCATCGGGCGGGCCGCCAACGTCGCGCTGAGCGCACTGCCCGGCTTCACGCTGCCCTCGGACGTCTCCGGCTCCGACAAGTACTACGCCCGCGACGTCACCACCCGCCCGATCGTGAGCACCGACGGGCTCGTCGAGGTGCCCGGCGTGCCCGGCCTCGGCTGGGACGCCGACCTGTCGTACGTCGAGGAGAGGACCACCGACCGGCTCGTGCTGCGCGCGGACGGCGCGGCGTGACGGGCCCGTCGCGGCTGCCGCCGGCGGGCCGGCACGTCGGCCGGCGGTGCGCGCCTTCCCCACGGCACCAGGCCCGGGTCCGCGCGCCGGGTCGGCGACGCCACCGGAGGCGACCGCCCGGGTAGCCTGACGGCCACCATGGACGGTCACCGATTCGCCGCGTCCCGGCTCCTGCCGCCGCCCGGTCTGCCCCGGGCGATCGCCTACCAGTCCGCCATGGTCGCCGTGGGCAGCGGCACCTTCCTCACCGGAAGCATCGTCTTCTTCACCGAGGTCCTCGGGCTCAGCCCGGTGCAGATCGGGGTCGGCTTCTCGATCGCGGGGCTCGCCGGGGTGCTCACCTCGCTGCCGCTGGGCGCGCTGGCCGACCGCATCGGCGGGCAGCGCTCCTGGGCCCTCGGCGCCCTCGGTTCGGCGCTGACCTTCGCGGTCTATCCCCTCGTGACGTCCTTCGCGGGCTTCGTGGTGCTGATGGTGGTGGCCGCCGCCACCGACTCGTTCGCCAACGCCGGGCGCACCATCTACACCGCCGACGCCATGCCGGCCGGGAACCGGGTCCGGACGATGGCGTACGCGCGCTCGTACCTCAACGCCGGGTTCACCCTCGGCACCGGGCTCGGCGCCCTGGCGTTGGCGTTCGACTCCGTCGCCGCGCTCGTCGCCATGGTGCTGCTCAACTCCGCGTTGTCACTGCTCAACGCCGCCCTCGTGACCCGGCTCCCGGCCGCGCCGGTGGTGCGCCACGACCGGGCGGCCACCGCCTCGCGGTGGGCGGTGCTGAAGGACCTGCCCTACGTCACCACGGCCGTACTCCTGGCCGTCATGATGTTCCACTCGGTGATCCTCGTCGAGATCCTGCCGCTCTGGGCGATCACCCACACCGACGCCCCGAAACCGCTGCTCGGCGCGATGCTGGCCCTCAACACGGTGCTGGTGATCACGTTGCAGGTGCCGGCCGCGCGCGGCGCCGACTCGCTGCCGGGTGCGGCCCGCCTGATCCGCCGGGGCGCGCTGGTCACCGCGCTCGCCTGCCCGGTGGCCGCCCTCGCGGGCCGGACCGGCGGCGGGTGGACCGTCGTCGTGCTCCTCGCCGTCGTGGTGCTGGTGACGACCACCGAGCTGTGGTTCTCGGCGGCGCTCTGGTTCTTCCAGACCAACGTGCCGCCCGCCGCGTCGCGCGGGGTGTACCTCGGCACGGCACAGACGATCAGCTCGGCGGCGGACGTCTTCGCGCCGGTCGGGCTCACCCTCCTCGCGATCCAGACCGGCGGCTGGGGCTGGTGGGTCGTCGCGGCGATCTTCGTGGGCTGCGCGTTGGCCGCCGGCCCGGCCGTCGGCTGGGTCGCCCGGACGTCGCGGATCGACGCCGGCACCGACGCGACGCCGCCACCGTCCACACCGGACTCCGAGGCGTCCGTACGGCCCACCTCCGCCTGACGTCGGAAGATCGACCGATCCTTGACACGGCATCGACGCGGCTGAAATCCTTCCCGGCGAAGGGGGTCCGATGAGCGCAGACGACGACGACACCCGGACGTATGCCGTGGTCGTGAACGACGAGGAACAGTTCTCGATCTGGTGGGACGACCGGGAACTGCCCGCCGGCTGGCGGCGCGAAGGCACCACCGGGACACGCGGCGAGTGCCTCGCCCGGATCGACGAGGTGTGGACGGACATGCGGCCGCTGTCGTTGCGGCGCTGGATGGACGAGCACGCCGCCACCGGCTGACGCCGCACCGGACGAGGGCGCATGAACGACAGTCTCCAGCGGTATCCGGCCCTCGCCGTGCAACGCGGGATGGTGCTGCAGACCCTCCGACAGCCCGACGCCGGGGTGGACGTCCAGCAGGTCACGATCAGGTGGGACGGTCCGCCGGACCGGGAGGCGTTCACCGCCGCCTGGCAGGCCGCGACCCGGCGGCACGCGGTGCTGCGTACGGCCTTCGAGGTCGACGGCGACCACGGCGTGGCGCAGGTCGTCCGGTCCACGGTGACGCCGGACCTGCGGTGGCGGGAGACGACGCTCGACGAGTTCCTCCCCACCGACCGGTACGAGCCCCTCGACGTCGGCCGGGCGCCCCTGCTCCGGGTCACCACGCTGGGCGACCACCACGTCGTCGTCACCTTCCACCACGCGATCCTCGACGGCCGCTCCACCCGGATGCTGCTCGACGAGGTCCTCGCCGACTACGCCGCGCGCCGCGCCGACCGGACGCCGCAGCCGCCGCGCCGACCGCCGTTCGCGGACTTCGTGCACTGGTGGGGCACCCGCGACCCGGGCACCGGCGACGCGTTCTGGAAGGGCCACCTCGCCGACGCCCCGGCGCCCCGGGCGCTGCCGGGCCGCCTCGACGCGGACCCCGCCGCGCGCGGCGTGCCGGCCTCGCACGAACTCGCCCTGCACCGCGCCGACTCCGACCGGCTGCGCGCCGTCGCCGCCGAGGTCGGTGTCGGCGTCAGCGCCGTGGTCCACGCGGCCTGGGCGCTGCTGCGCGGCGGCTACGGCGGCGTCGAC
Source organism: Micromonospora sp. CPCC 205546 (assembly GCF_036902715.1). Classification (NCBI taxonomy): domain Bacteria; kingdom Bacillati; phylum Actinomycetota; class Actinomycetes; order Micromonosporales; family Micromonosporaceae; genus Micromonospora; species Micromonospora sp. CPCC 205546. Next base: position 9,423 of record NZ_JBAKHL010000068.1, on the reverse strand, counting down.
GACGTGACCTTCGCGGTCACCAGGTCCGTCCGGTACGACAGCGTCCCGAACGCCGAGGAGATCCTCGGGCTGCTGCTCAACACGGTGCCGCTGCGGATCCGCCTGGATCCACGGTGGACCGTGCGACGGTTCCTCGCGGACGTGGCGGAGCGGATACGTCGGCTGCGCGAGTACCAGCTCACGCCGCTGCACACCATCCTCGAGCAGTCGGGCCTGACACCCGACACGCCACTGCTGGACAGCCTCGTGGTCTTCGAGCGGCAACGGCTGGCCACCGCCCTGGCCGAGGGCGGACCGGAGGTGGCCCGGCGCTCGGCGCGCGTGCACCGCATGCCCGGCTATCCACTGACGGTGCACGCCTTCGACGAACCGGAGCTGCGCCTCGGCGTGACGTGGGACGACACCCGGCTGTTGGCCGCCTCGGCGCGGCGGATCCTCGCGCAGCTGCACGACACCGTGCGCGAGCTGGCGCAGCGCCCCGACGCGCACCTGGCCGACCTGGATCTCGGCGCCGCCGGGGAGGCGCCGCTGCGCGCCGCCTGGAACGACACCCGGCGGTCCTATCCCCGCGACGCCTCCGTGACCGAGGTCTTCGCGGCCCGCGTCGCCGACGACCCCGACGCCACCGCGCTGCTCCTCGACGACCGCACCGTCTCGTACGCGCAACTGGACCGGGCAGCCGACCGGCTGGCCTGGACCCTGCGCGGGCACGGGGTGAGCGGGGAAACTCCCGTCGCCGTGCTGCTCCCCCGGGGCGAACCGCTGATCCGGGCCCTGTTGGGCGTGCTCAAGGCCGGCGGGGCATACCTGCCCGTGGACGCGGCCGGCCCGCCCGCCCGGATCGCGGGCCTCCTCGCCGCCAGCGGCACCCGCCTGCTGCTGACCACCCCCGGGATCGCCGCCGACCTGCCCGACCTGGGCCCGGTCCGGGTGCTGGACGTCGACGCGCCGGCCGGTCGACGCGCGCCGGCCGGAGCACCGCCGGGGCGGGCCCACCCCTCGCAGCTCGCCTGCGTCCTGCACACCTCCGGTTCGACCGGGGCGCCCAAGCGGGTCGGGATCACCCACCGGGGCGTGGTGCGGCTGGTGACCGGGCCGGACTTCGCGACCCTCGGCCCGGGCGAGCGGGTGCTCCAGTTCGCCCCGACCGCGTTCGACGCGTCCACCTGGGAGATCTGGGGGGCGCTGCTGACCGGCGCCACGGCGGTGGTCGCGCCCCCGGACCCGGTGGACCTCACCCGGCTGACCGCGCTGATCCGCGACGGCGGGGTCACCGTCGCCTTCCTCACCGCCGGGCTCTTCCGGCAACTCGCCGAGGAGGACGTCACGGCGTTGGCGGCCGTGCGGCAGTTGCTCACCGGCGGTGACGTGGCCGACCCGGGCGCGGTCCGCGCCGTGCTGGCCGCGCGCGGCGGGCTGCCGCTGGTCAACGCGTACGGGCCGACCGAGAACACCACGCTGACCAGTTGCCACCTGATGAACGGCGCAGGGCCGGTGGGTGAGCGGGTGCCGATCGGCCGTCCCGTGCCGCAGAGCACCGTGCACGTGCTCGACGACAGCGGCCGGCCGGTGCCGGTCGGCGTGGCCGGTGAGCTGTACACCGGCGGCGACGGGCTGGCCCGCGGCTACCTCGGCGACCCGGCGGCCACCGCCCGGGCGTTCGTACCGGATCCGCAGGTGCCCGGCGCGCGCCTCTACCGCACCGGTGACGTCGTCCGCTGGCGCGCGGACGGGGTGCTGGAGTTCCTCGGCCGCCGCGACGACCAGGTGAAGATCCGGGGTTTCCGGGTCGAGCCGGGCGAGGTGGAGGCGGTGCTCCGGGCGCACCCCGGGGTCGCGGCGGCGGCGGTGGGCGTACGGGGCGACGGGTCCGAGCGGCACCTGGTCGGCTACGTCACGCCGACCGGCGCGGCGGTCCCGAGCGCGGCGAGCTTGCGCGACCACGTCGCCGCCCGGCTGCCGGCCCACCTCGTGCCGGCCGCGTTCGCCGTCCTCGACCGGCTGCCGCTGACCGCGTACGGCAAGCTCGACCGGGCGGCGCTGCCGGCCCCCGGGCGCGCCGGGACGGATCCGGACGTCGCCGGGCCCGCCACGCCGACCGAGCACCGGTTGGCGGGGCTCTGGTCCCGGCTGCTGCCCGGCGGGCGCCCGAGCGCGAGCATCGGCCGCGAGAACAGCTTCTTCACCCTCGGTGGCAACTCGCTGTCGGCCACCCGGCTGATGTTCCGGATCCGCGAGGCGTTCGGCGTGCAGCTCGGCGTGGGCCCGTTCTACCGGGCGCCGACCCTGGCCGCGACGGCAGCGGCGATCGACGCGGCGACCGGATCGGCACCGGGCGTCCCGGCGCAGGCCGGGCCGGCACTGCGCCGCCGCGACCGGGTGCCGCACCGCGGCGGTCGGGACCGGCCCGCGCACCTGGCCCGGCTGACCGACGGATGGGCCCTGTGGCGGACCGTCTGCCTGCGGGGCGCGGGCCTCCCGGTCGACCTGCTGGACCCGCTCGGCGACGCGGAACTCGCCGCCGCCGCCGACCGGGTGGTGGCGGCCCGGGTCGACGGGGACCCGGCCGGCGTCGCCCGCGCCGAGGCGGCGTACGCGGCCGCGTACCCGCAGGCGGTCGGCCGGCTCACCGTGGCGCTGCACGCGGTGGCGGCCCACCCCCGCTTCCGCGAGGCGGTGGCCTGGCAGAACCCGCATGCGCTGCGCACCGGCGTCGACGCGCTGCTGCGCCGGGGCCCCGGCAACCCGACCCGCAACACCAAGCACCGTCAGCACGAGGCGCTGGTCACCAGCTACCTGCAGCGCTACTGCGCCAAGAACGACACCATCGGGTTCTTCGGACCGGTCGGCTGGGCCCGGATCGAGCCGGGCCCCGACGTACGGGTCGACCCCGCGGACCCACCGGCGCTGCTCGCCGGGCGGACGGTCTACCTCGAGGGGTGGGCGGTCGCGGCGGTGCTGGCGCCGTACGCGCCGCGGTTGCGACCGTGGCTCGTACCCCGGCTCATGCCCTTCCTGGACCTGACCGGGACGACGCTGCGGGTGCCGCTCGCCGCTCCGGTGGCGCTGACCGACGCCGAGGCGGCGGTGCTGCGCGCCTGCGACGGGGTCCGCGACGCGACCGAGGTCGCCGGGGCCGTGCTGGCCGACCCGGCGTCGGGGCTGCGCTCGACGCGGGAGGTGCACGAGGTGCTGGAGGCGTTGGCCGCGGCCCACCGGATCGCGTGGCAGCCGGAGGTGGCGCCGCACGACACCCGGCCGGAGGAGACCGCGCGGGCCCGGCTGGCCCGGGTCACCGACGCGGCCGTACGCGGGCCCGCGCTGGCCGCCCTCGACGAGCTCTGCGCCGCCCGGGACGCGCTCGCCGCGTGCGCCGGCGACCCGGACGGGCTGACCACCGCGATGGCCGGTCTGGAGGCCACGTTCACCCGGCTGGCCGGCGTCCCGGCGACCCGGCGCGCCGGCACGATGTACGCCGGGCGCACCCCCGTCTACGAGGAGTGCCTGCGGGCGGGCACGGTCGGCCTCGGGGAGGCGAGCCTCGACGGGATCCGCGACGCGCTCGGCCTGGTGCTGGAGAGCGCGCGCTGGTTCACCGCCGCCGGCGCGACGCTCTACCAGCGCCTCTGCACCGACATCTACCGGCGTCGGGCCGCCGAGCTGGGCACCGACGTCGTCCCGCTGGCCGACTTCTGGCTGCTGGCCGGCGAGGCGCTGTTCCACCCGCCGCAGCGGCTGACCGCCCTGCTCACCGCCGCGCTGCACCGGCGCTGGGCCGACGTGCTGACGCTGCCGGCGGACCGGCGCCGGATCCGGCTCACGGCGGCGGAGCTGGCCCCGGCGGTGGCCGCCGCCTTCCCGTCGGGGCGGCCCGGCTGGCCGACCGCGCGGCAGCACAGCCCGGACCTGATGCGGGCCGGCGACGAGTGGGTCCTGGGTGAGCTGCACCCGGGCGTCAACACCCTGCGGTACGCCACCTGGGTCGCCTACCACCCGGAGGCGGACGCCCTGCGCGCCGCGCTCGCCCGGGACGTGGGCGCCGGGGCGGTCTATCCCGCCGAGACCGGCCAGGAGGGCGGCGTGCCGACCAGGCAGAGCAACGCGCTGACCGGACCGGACGACGTCCGGCTGGTGTTCGCGCACGACTCGTTCGGGCACGACCCGCGCCGGAGCCTGCGCGTCGGCGAGTGCGACCTGGTCGAGGTGGCCGGCGGGCTGCGGGTACGGTCGCGCGACGGGCGCTTCGACACGGACCTGACGCACGTCCTCGGCGACGTGCTCGGCGCCGGGCTGTCCCAGCTCTTCCGCATCCTGCCCCCGGCGGCGCACCAGCCCCGGATCACCATCGACTCCCTCGTGGTCAGCCGCGAGGCGTGGACCTTCACCGCCGCCGACCTGGCCTTCGCCGACACCCGCGACGAGGCGCTGCGGTTCCGGCAGGCGCGCGCCTGGGCCGGCGCCCACGGCCTGCCGCGCCACGTGTTCCTGCGCTGCGCGGGCGAGCGGAAACCGGTCCACGCCGACCTGAGCAGCCTCGCCTCGATCGACCTGGTCTCCCGCTCGGTACGCCGGGCCCGCCGGCACGCCGGCGACGACGCCACGGTCGGCGTGGTGGAGATGCTGCCCGCGCCGGACCAGCTCTGGCTCACCGGGCCCGACGGCCGGTACACCGCCGAGCTGCGGGTCGTCGCGGTCGACGGACGGGGGCGCTGAGATGGAGGTCTTCGAGTTTCCGGCATCGGCCGCGCAACGGCGGATGTGGCTGCTCGACCAGCTCGACCCGGGCCAGCCGACCTACCACGTCGGCTGGGCGGTGTGGCTGGACGGCCCGCTGGACACGTCGGCGCTCGACGGGGCCTGGGCGGCGGCGGTCGCGCGGCACGAGATCCTGCGCACCACCTTCCGGGCCAACGGCGGGCGGCCGATCCAGGTGGTCGAGGACGACGCCCGCGCGGGCGCCATCGAGATCGTGGCGCTGGACCGGCTGCCCGAGGCGGACCGGGAGGCGGCGGCCCGGGCCGCGCTGCGGGAGCACGCCCGCGCCCCGCTGCCGCTGGAGCGCGGTCCGCTGGCCCGGGTCACGTTGCTGCGTCTCGCCCCGCAGCGGCACGTCCTGGCGCTGGTGGCGCACCACGCGATCGTCGACGGCTGGTCGGTCCGGCTGCTCCTCGACGAGCTCTCCGCCGACTACGAGGCGCTGCGCGCCGGCCGGCCGCCCGTCTCGGTCGAGCCGCCCCTGCAGTACGCGGACTTCGCCCTCTGGGAGCGGGAGCACGCCGACGCGGGCGGGCACGCCGAGGCGGAACGCTTCTGGCCGGCCGAGCTGGCCGGGGCCCCGCCGGAGGTGCCGCTCCCGGTCGACCGCCCGTACCCCGACCGGCTGTCGCCGGCCGCCGCCGAGGTGGCCGTGCCGGTCGACGGAGAGCTGGCCGGGGCGCTGCGCCGCCTGGCCGGGGCGCGGGGCAGCACCCTCTTCACCGTCCTGCTGACCGCGTACGCGGCTCTGCTGTCGCGGCTCAGCGGCGCGGACGAGGTGCTCGTCGGGGTGCCCGTGGCCGGGCGTACCCGGATCGAGACCGAGCCGATGCTCGGCCTGTTCGCCAACACCGTCGCGATCCGGGCGGCGCTGCACGGCGACCCGACGCTCGCCGAACTGCTCGACCGGCTGCACGCCGCCACCGCGCGCGCCCAGGCCCACCAGGACCTGCCGTTCGCCCGGGTGGTCGAGCTGTGCCGCCCGCAGCGGCAGCCGTCGCGGGCGCCGCTGGTGCAGGTGATGTGCACGGTCGAGGAGGCCCTGGCGCCGCTCGAGCGGGGGGCGCTGCGCTGGCGGCCGGAGCTGGTACCCACCGGCACCGGCAAGTTCGAGCTGGAGCTGGCCGCTGTCGCCGGCCCCGACGAGCTGACGGTGCGCCTGCGGTACCTCACCGACCTCTTCACCCCGGCCAGCGCGGGCCGCTTCGCCGACGCCCTGGGCGCGGTCCTGACCGCGCTGGCGACCGCCCCGCAGACCCGGGTCTGCGACGTGGACCTCCTCTCCCCCGCCACGGCGGACCTCGTCACCCGGGTGTGGCCGGCGGCCCGGCCCGGATCGGTCCCGCCGTCGGACGACACCGCGGCGGCGCTGGTGACCGGGATCGACGCCGGCGACCGGGTGGTGATCACCGGCGACGACGCGACCCTGACCGGCACCGGGGTGCGCGAACTCGCCGCCCGGATCGCCACCGGGCTGCGCGGGCTCGGCGTACGGGTCCAGGAGACCGTGGGCATCGTCCTGCCCCGGGGAGCCCGACTGCTCCCGGCGCTGCTGGGCGTCTGGTGGGTCGGGGCGGCGTACCTGCCGCTCGACCCGACCCACCCGCCGGGGCGGCTGCGCGGGATGCTCGCCGACGCCGGGGTGCGGGTGGTCGTCACCGACAGCGGCGCCGTCCCCGCGCCGCTGCTGGCCGAGCTGGCCGCGTCGGTGACCCTGCTCGACCTGGCCGCACCGGAGCCGGCCGGTGCGGGGGCGGAGCTTGCGGTGGCGCCACCGTGCGCGGTGCCGGCGACAGCGGCGGCGTACGTGCTGTTCACCTCGGGGTCCACCGGCCGGCCGAAGGCGGTCACCGTCACCCAGGGCGCGGTCGCGCACCTGCTGCACGCGTTCCGCGGGATGGTCCCGCTGGGGCCGGCCGACCGGGTGCTCTCGGTGAGCCCGTTCGCGTTCGACATCGCCCTGCTCGACCTGCTCCTGCCGCTGCTGTGCGGGGCGCCGGTGGTGGTCGCCGGCGAGGACGACGTGATCGACGGCAACCGGCTGCGGCGGCTGCTCACCACGACCGGGGCGACGATGCTGCAGGCGACGCCGACGACCTGGCGGATGCTGGTCGCCGCCGGCGGGGTGCCGGCGGGGGTGCGGCTGCGCCTCAGCGGCGGGGAGGCGCTGCCCCGGGCCCTCGCCGACGCCCTGGCGGAGCCGGGCACGTGCCTGTGGAACCTCTACGGCCCGACCGAGACGACCGTCTACTCGACCGGGGCCGAGGTCGAGCCGGGGTCGGCGCCCCCGGACCTGGGCCCGGCCCTCACCGGCAGCCGGGTCTACGTGCTGGACCGGTGGCTGCGGCCGGTGCCGCCGGGCGTGGTGGGCGAGGTCTGCATCGGCGGCGCGGGGGTCGGCCGGGGCTACGTCGGCGCGCCCGGCTGGACCGCCGAGCGGTTCGTGCCCGACCCGTTCGCCCCCGGCGGCCGGCTCTACCGCAGCGGGGACCTGGGCCGGTGGCTGCCCAACGGCCGGATCGAGCCGCTGGGGCGGGCCGACCGGCAGGTGAAGGTGCGGGGGTTCCGGGTCGAGACGGCGGAGGTCGAGGCGGTGCTGCGCGGCCACCCGCAGGTCCGTGACGCGGTCGTGACGACCGTGTCCGACGTGGAACACGACGGCGTGCGGCTGGTCGGCTACGTGGTCACCGACCCGTCCGCGACCGGCCCGCCGCCGGGGCTGACCGGGTACGCGCGCCGGTTCCTGCCCGCGCACATGGTGCCGGCGGTCCTCGTGGCGCTGCCCGAGGTGCCCCGGACCTCGCGCGGCAAGCTGGACCTGCGCGCCCTGCCCCCACCCGACAGGGGTGCCGGCTCCGGCGAGGCGCCGGTCGCCCCGCGTACCCCGATGGAGCGGGAGCTGGCGGGGTTGGTGGCCGACCTGCTGGGCCTGTCCGGCCCGGTCGGCATCGCCGACAACTTCTTCGTCCTCGGCGGGCACTCCGTGAAGGCCACCCAGCTCATGGCCCGGATCTGGACGGCGTACGGGGTGGACCTTCCGGTGCGGACGCTCTTCGACGACCCGACCGTGGCCGGGCTGGCCGCGGCGGTCACCGCGGCGGGGGCCGCCGCGCACGCGAAGGTCGCCGGCGTCGCGACGACGGAGACCGGCGGCGGGGGATATCTCGACACGCTGACCGACGACGACGTCGACGACCTGCTCGCCGGCATGGACCGGCCGTCGAGGTGGGACGGGTGAGCGTCGCGCCGCAGCCGCCGGCCTGGTTGGCGGCGGTGCTCGCCGCGCTCGCCGAGGGCCACGACCCCGCCACGCCGCCGGCCTGGTGGCGACGGGTGGACGGCGAACTCGACCGGCTCGCCGGCCGGGTGCCGTTCCGGGTGGTGTACGACTGGCACGCGCGCGTGCTCGCCTCGGCATCCGGCAGCGACGCCGGCCGGAGGGTGGGCGACCTGCACCGACGGGCGCTGGCCGGCGACCGGGTCGGGGCCGACGAGTGGCGCGCCGCGCTCCGGCCCGCCCTGCGCGAGCTGTACCGGGCGGCCTACCCGTACGCCGAGGCCCGGGCGGTCGCGTACGCCAACGCCGAGGTCTACGCGACCGCCAACGGCTACGGCCCCGACGAGGTGGCCGGGTTCGCCGCGCACTACGCCGACCTGAGCACCGGGGCCAACGCCGAGGCGTTCGCCGACGCCAACGCCATCGCGAACGCCGACGCGCTGGCGGGCGCCCTGGCGCGGGCCGACGAAACGGCGTACGCCGGGACGTACCCGGCCGCCCTGGTGCGCGCGTACGCCCTGGCGGCGGCGCACCGGGCCGGCGCGGCGGGCGCGCCGCGCGTGCTGTGGACGGCGTACGGGCGGCTCGCCGACGCGCTGGCCGAAAGTCTGAGTCGCGTGTCGGACTGAGGTCACCGGAGCGGTCCGTCGGTCCCTGGTATCGGCCTGTCGAGTCGTCTACTGTGGATCCACTTCGGCCGATGTCAGGTGGCGCAGTCAGGTGGCGCGGCGGCCGGCGCGCGATCGAGGGGGCACACTTGCCGGACGACGAACCGACCCGCGTCCCGGCCCCCGGTCGCGTCCCGCCGGCACGGACGTCGGCCGAGGTGGAGCGCCTGCCGGACCGGTCCGGCCCGCTGCCGCTCTCCTTCGCGCAACGGCGGTTGTGGTTCCTGGAGCGACTCGGCCGCGTCGGCCACGCCTACCACATGCCGCTGGCCCTCCAACTCGACGGCCGGCTCGACCGGGACGCGCTGCGCTCGGCGCTGGACGCCCTGGTGGACCGGCACGAGGTCCTGCGCACCCGCATCGTCGCCGACGGCGCCGAGGCCGCCCAACGCATCGACCCGCCGGGGGTCGGGTTCCCGCTCCGCGTCGAGGACCTGACCGGGCAGGTCGATGCCGCCGCCGCCCTGGCGCGGCTCCAGCAGGAGGAGAGCACCGCTCCGTTCGACCTGGCGGCCGGCCCGCTGTTCCGGGGCCGCCTGGTCGCCCTCGCCCCCGACCGGCACGTGCTGCTGCTGACGATGCACCACATCGTCTCGGACGGGTGGTCGCTGGGGATCCTGACCCGCGAGCTGGGGGTGCTCTACGCCGCGCACCACCACGGCCACCCCGACCCGCTGCCACCCCTGCCCGTGCAGTACGCCGACTACGCCGCCTGGCAACGCC
>NZ_JBAKHL010000067.1:0-35111 GCF_036902715.1 Micromonospora sp. CPCC 205546 | reverse complement strand
GCCCGACGGGGCGGTGGAGTTCGTCGGGCGGATCGACCACCAGGTGAAGATCCGCGGCTACCGGATCGAACTCGGCGAGATCGAGTCGGTCCTGGAGGGCACCGGGGGCGTGGCCGACGCGGTCGCCCTGGTCTCGGGCTCGGCCGCCGAGGGCGACGCCCGGCTGGTGGCGTTCTACCGCCCGGCCGCGTCGGCGACGCCGGGCCTGCTGGAGCGGGTCCGGCAGCGGTGCGCGGAGCACCTGCCGGAGTACATGATCCCGGCCGAGTTCGTGGCCGTGGAGGCGATCCCGCTCAACGCCAACGGCAAGGTCGACCGGGCCGCCCTCTGGGACGCCGCGGTGCCCGTCGAGCGGGCGCACGTCGCTCCGGCGACGGAGCTGGAGGAGCAACTCGCCGGGATCTGGGGTCGGGTGCTCCAGTTGGAGCAGGTCAGCACCCAGGACAGCTTCTTCGACCTCGGCGGCGACTCGCTGCGCGCGGTCGCCCTGGTCGGCGCGCTGCGGGCGGCCGGCTTCGGGGTGGCCGTCCGGGACGTCTTCGTGCACCGCACGGTCGCCGCCCTGGCCGGGCACCTCGGCGCCAAGGACGCCGCTCCGCCGGCGCCGGCCTTCCAGGCCGTCGCGCCCTTCGCCCTGCTGACGGCCGCCGACCGGGCCGCTCTGCCCGCCGGGCTCGTGGACGCCTATCCGGCCGTGCAGGCGCAGGTCGGCATGGCGGTGGAGATCCAGAAGGACCCCGGCAAGTCGCTGTACCACATCGTCCGCTGCTTCCGGGTGCACAGTGGCCGGCCCTTCTCGGTCGACGCGCTGCGGGCCGCCGTACGGGACGTGGTCGGCCGGCACGAGACGCTGCGCACCTCGTTCGACCTGACCGGCTTCTCGGTGCCGATGCAGCTCGTGCACGCCGAGGCGCCCGTCGACGTGCGGGTGACGGAGCTGACCGGCGACGACGTCGAGGCGCGGCTGCGGGCGTACGTCGACGCCGAGCGGGCGCGGCCCTTCGAGCTGGACCAGCCGGCGCCGCTGCTGCGCGTCGCCGCGCACCGCACCGATGAGCGGGGCTGGTGGCTCACCGTCGCCGTCAGCCACCTGGTGACCGGCGGCTGGGACCTGAACACCCTGCTGGTCGAGCTGATCGGCTGCTACGAGCGGCGCAGCGCCGGCATGGTGCCCGAGTCGCCGGAGCCCACCGCCGTGCGGTACGCCGACTTCGTCGCCGCCGAACTGGCGGCGTTGGAGTCCGGCGAGGACGAGGCGTACTGGCGCGGCGTCGTCGACACCTACACCGGCTTCACCCTCCCGAACGGTTGGGGCCGCACCGACGGGCCGCGGGAGAGCCTGCGCACCCGGGTCAGCTACCAGGACCTGGAGCCGAAGCTGCGCGCGCTCGCGTCGACCCTCGACGTGTCGCCCAAGTCGGTGCTGCACGCCGCGCACCTGAAGGTGATGAGCCAGCTCACCGACCAGGGACGGTTCTACACGGGCCTGGTGTGTGACGCCCGCCCGGAGGTGCGGGGCGCCGAGCGGGTGCACGGCATGTACATCAACGTGCTGCCGTTCGCGTACGCCCGGGGCGCGGGCACGTGGCGGGAGCTGGTGCGGTCGGTGTTCGACCGCGAGGTGGAGCTGTGGCCGCACCGGCGCTACCCGCTGCCGGCCGTGCAGCGGATGGCCGGCGCCGGGTCCCGCCCGATCGACGTCGTCTTCGACTACACCGAGTTCCGCCGCGCCGGGGCGGTCGCCGACGAGTCCGTCGACTTCGAGGCCATCGCCGGGGAGGGCGGCACCGAGTTCGCCCTCCAGGTGACCGCCGCCGGCGGCTTCCTCGACCTGGTCGGCGACAGCCGTGCCTTCGGCCCCGCCGCGCTGGCCCGGGTGGGGGCGATGTTCCGCCAGGTCCTGGCGGCCATGGTGGCCGACCCGGACGGCGACGCGCTCGCCGTCCGCCTGCCGACGGCGGAGCGCGACGAGATCGAGCGCTGGTCGGCCGGCGACACCGCCGAGGTCGGCGGGTACGCCCCGGCGGCGTTCGAGGCGCAGGCCGCGCGGCGGCCGGACGCGGTGGCGATCACCTGCGACGGCACCCGCGTGAGCTACCGCGACCTCAACGCCCGGGCGAACCGGTTGGCGCACCACCTGCGTGAGCTGGGGGTGGGGCCGGAGGTGCTGGTCGGGGTGTGCGCGCACCGCTCGGTGGAGCAGGTCGTGGCGATGCTGGCGGTGCACAAGGCGGGCGGGGTGTACCTGCCGTTGGATCCGTCGTACCCGGCGGAGCGGTTGGCGTTCATGCTCGCCGACGCGGCGGCCCCGGTGCTGCTCACCACCGCCGAGCTGCGCGGCCAGCTCCCGGCGGCCGAGGCGGTCACCGTCCTGCTGGACGGCCCGGACGCCTGGGCGGGCCAGCCGGCCACCGATCCCGTGCCGCGCACCCACCCCGACAGCGGCTGCTACGTCATCTACACCTCCGGCTCGACCGGGCAGCCCAAGGGCGTCCTCGTGCCGCACCGGGGGATGGTCAACCGCTCCGCGTACGCCGGCCGGCGGATCAACCGCCTCGACGAGGGGGCGGTGCTGCTGCAGAAGACCGAGATCGGCTTCGACGTCTCGCCGGCCGAGGTCTACGCGGCCCTGTCGGCGGGCGCCCGGCTCGTGGTGGCCCGCCCCGGCGGGCACCGGGACCCCGCGTACCTGCGCGAGCTGATCGTCCGCGAGGGCGTCACCGCCGTGGAGCTGGTGCCGAGCATGCTGTCGGCGCTGCTGGCCGAGGGGATCGGCGGGTGCCGGTCGCTGCGGTCGGTGGCGGTGGGCGGCGAGGAGATCGCCGTCGACGTGGCGCGGGCGTTCCTGGCCGCGCTGCCCGGCTGCGAGCTGCACAACACGTACGGCCCGGCCGAGACCACCGTCGACGTCACCAGCTGGCTCTGCACCGCCGAGGCTCTGCGTGGGCTGACCCGGGTGCCGCTCGGCACCCCGTTCACCAACCTCACCGTCCGGGTGCTCGACGAGCACCTGCAACCGGTGCCGGTCGGGGTGCGCGGCGAGCTGTGCGTCGGCGGGGTGGGGCTGGCCCGGGGCTACCTCGGGGCTGCCGGATCGACCGCCGAGAGGTTCGTGCCGGACCCGTACGGCCCGCCCGGCTCGCGGCTCTACCGCACCGGGGACGCGGCGGCGTGGCGACCCGACGGCACCGTGGACTTCCTGGGCCGCATCGACTCGCAGGTCAAGCTGCACGGCGTACGCATCGAGCTGGGGGAGATCGAGACGGCCCTGCGGGCCTGCCCCGGGGTGACCGACGCGGTCGCCGCCGTCCGCGAGCAGGACGGTCGGCGCACCCTCGTCGGCTACCTCGTCACCGACGACGGATCCGCGCCCACCCCCGGCGAGCTGCGCGAGCGGCTGCTGGCGGAGCTGCCGGAGGCGATGGTCCCGGCCGCCTACGTCACCGTCGACGCCGTGCCCGTGGACCCGCACGGCAAGGTCGACCGGCGCCAACTGCCGGCACCGGACGCGAAGTCCTACGCCCGGGGCCGCTACGAGCGCCCCAACGGCCCGGTGGAGTCGGCGATGGCCGGCGTCTGGTCGTGGGTGCTCGACCTCGACCGGGTCAGCGTCACCGAGAGCTTCTTCGACCTGGGCGGCGACTCGATGACGGCGGTGACCCTGGTCGGGTCGCTGCGCGCCGCCGGCCACGACGTCACCGTGCGGGACATCTTCGCGCACCGCACGATCCGCCGCCTGGTCACCGCCCTCGCCGAGGCCGACACCGCCAAGGAGGGGGCCTTTCGCCCCGTCGAGCCGTACGCGCTGATCGACGCCGCCGACCGGGCCAGGCTGCCCGGCGGCCTAGTCGACGCGTACCCGGCGACGCAGGCCCAGGTCGGCATGGCCGTGGAGATCCAGAAGGACCCCGACAGGTCGCTGTACCACATCGTGCAGTCGATCCGGGTCGACGACGGGCGGCCGTTCGACGCCGACGCGCTCCAGGCGACGGTCGACGCGCTGGTCTCCCGGCACGAGACGCTGCGTACCTCGGTCGACCTGACCGGCTACTCGGTGCCGATGCAGCTGGTGCGCGCGCACACCGCCGTGCCGGTCGCCGTGCACCCGGCCGCCGCTCACTCCGAGCACCTGGCCGCCGAGCGGCGTACCCCCTTCGACCTGGAGTCGGACGCGCCGCTGCTGCGGGTCGCCGCGCACGCCGACGGCGCCGGGGCCTGGTGGCTGACCCTCGCGGTGAGTCACCTGGTCACCGGCGGCTGGGACCTCAACGCCCTGCTCGCCGAGCTGCTCGGCGAGTACGCCCGGCGCAGCCGCGGCGAGACGCCGACGCAGGGCGAGACGCCCGCCGTCCGGTACGCCGACCACGTCGCCGGCGAACTGGCGGCGCTGCGCTCACCGGAGACCGCCGAGCACTGGCGGGCGGTGGTGACCGCCCGGCCGAAGCTGACCCTCCCGGACTCCTTCGCCGAGCGCTCCGGCCCGGCGGCGGTCTGCCGGTACACAGTCGACGTGCACGACCTGGACGCCGCGGTCCGCCGCCTCGCCAGCGACACCGGCACCTCGGCCAAGGCGGTGCTGCACGCCGCGCACCTGAAGGTGATGAGCCAGCTCACCAACGAGTCCGCCTTCTACACCGGCCTGGTGTGCGACGCGCGGCCCGAGGTGCGCGGCGCGGAGCGGGTGCACGGGATGTACATCAACGTGCTGCCGTTCCCGCACGCCCGCTCGGCGGGCACGTGGCGGGAGCTGGTGCGGTCGGTCTTCGACCGCGAGGTGGAGCTGTGGCCGCACCGGCGCTACCCGCTGCCGGCGGTGGCGCGGCTGGCCGACGCCGGGTCCCGCCCCATCGACGTCGTCTTCGGCTACGTCGAGACCCGGCAGGACGGCGCCGGGGTGGCCGAGGCGTCCGCCGCCGGCACCGACCTCGTCGAGGTCGGCGGGCCCGGGGCCACCGAGTTCGGCCTGTCGGTCGGGGCGGGCGGCGGCACCGTCCGCCTGGTCAGCGACAGCCACAGCGCCGGCCCGGCCGCCCTGGTGCGGATCGGGGCGATGTTCCGCGAGGTGCTGGCGGCGATGGTGGCCGACCCGGACGGGGACGCGCTCGCCGTGCGACTGGCGGCGGGGGAGCGCGCCGACATCGCCCGGTTCACCCCGGGCCGCACCGTCGAGGTCGGCGGTCACCTGCCGGCGGCGTTCGAGGCGCAGGCGGCGCGGCGGCCGGACGCGGTGGCGATCACCTCCGAGGGCGTGTCGTTCTCGTACGGGCAGCTCAACGGCCGGGCGAACCGACTGGCGCACCACCTGCGCGAGCTGGGGGTCGGGCCGGAGGTCCTGGTCGGGGTGTGTGCGCACCGCTCGGTGGAGCAGGTCGTGGCGATGCTGGCTGTGCACAAGGCCGGCGGGGTGTACCTGCCGTTGGATCCGTCGTACCCGGCGGAGCGGTTGGCGTTCATGCTCGCCGACGCGGCGGCCCCGGTGCTGCTCACCACCGCCGAGCTGCGGGCGCAGCTGCCGCCGGTCGACGCCACCGTGGTGCTGCTGGACGAGCCGGACGCCTGGGCCGACCGGCCGCCGACCGACCCGGAGCCGCTCACGGACCCGGACAACGGCGGCGTCGTCATCTACACCTCGGGCTCCACCGGCCGCCCCAAGGGCTCCCTGCTGTCGCACCGGGCCCTGGTCAACCGCACCGAGCACGTCGGCGCGCGGGTCTACCGGCTGGACGCCGACGCCGTCGTGCTCCAGAAGACCGAGATCGGCTTCGACGTCTCGCCGGCCGAGGTCTACGCGGCCCTGTCGGCGGGCGCCCGGCTCGTGGTGGCCCGCCCCGGCGGGCACCGTGACCCCGCGTACCTGTGCGAGCTGATGGCCCGCGAGGGCGTCACCGCCGTCCACTTCGTGCCGTCGATGCTTCCGGCGCTGCTCGCCGAGGGGCTGGCCGGGTGCCGGTCGCTGCGGTCGGTGGCGGTGGGCGGCGAGGAGATCGGCGTCGACGTGGCGCGGGCGTTCCTGGCCGCGCTGCCCGGCTGCGAGCTGCACAACACGTACGGCCCGGCCGAGGCCACCGTCGACGTGAGCAGCTGGGCGTGCACCGCCGACGCGGTGGCCGGGCTGTCCCGGGTGCCGCTCGGCACGCCGCACCCGAACCTGCGGCTACACGTCCTCGACGAGCGCCTCGACGTCGTGCCGCTGGGCGTGCCCGGCGAGCTGTGCGTCGGCGGGACGGGGCTGGCCCGGGGCTACCTGGGCCAGCCGGGGCTGACCGCCGAGAGGTTCGTGCCGGACCCGTACGGCCCGCCCGGGTCGCGGCTCTACCGCACCGGGGACGCGGCGGCGTGGCGACCGGACGGCACCGTGGACTTCCTGGGCCGGCTCGACTCGCAGGTCAAGCTGCACGGCGTACGCATCGAGCTCGGGGAGATCGAGACGGCCCTGCGGGCCTGCCCCGGCGTGGCCGACGCGGTCGCCGCCGTCCGCGAGCACGACGGCCGCCGCACCCTCGTCGGGTACGTGCTGCCGGCCCACGACGAGGCGCCGGCCCCGGCCCGGCTGCGGGAGCGGCTGCTCGCCGCGCTGCCGGAGGCGATGGTGCCGGCGGCCTACGTCACCGTCGACGCCATCCCGAAGGACCCCAACGGCAAGGTGGACCGGCGGCAGCTGCCGACGCCCGACGCCACCTCCTACGCGACCGGGGAGTACCAGGCCCCGGCCGGCGACGTGGAGGCGGAGATCGCCGCGATCTGGGCGCGGGTGCTCGGCGTGGCGCAGGTCGGCGTCACCGACAGCTTCTTCGACCTGGGCGGCGACTCGATGCTCGCGGTCACCCTCGTCGGTACGCTGCGCGCCGCCGGCCACCCGGTCAGCGTGCGGGACGTCTTCGCCCACCGCACCGTCCGCCGGCTGGCCGCCGCGCTGAGCGACGCCGGCACCGACGAGTTCCGGCCGGTCGCGCCGTACGCGCTGATCGACGCCGCCGACCGGGCCCGGCTGCCCGGCGGCCTGGTCGACGCCTACCCGGCGTCGCGCACCCAGCTCGGCATGCTGGTGGAGTCGGCCGTCAGCGGCGACCGTGCGGTCTACCACAGCGTCCTGGCCCACCAGGTCCGCGACGGGCGGCCGTTCGACGCCGAGGCGTTGCGCGGCGCGGTCCGCGCCGTGGTCGCCCGGCACGAGATCCTGCGTACGTCGTTCGACCTGGTCGGCTACTCGGTGCCGATGCAGCTCGTGCACGCCGACGCCGAACCCGACGTGCGCGTCGAGGACGGCCGAGGGGTCCCGGCCGAGCGGCACGCCGCGCTCTTCGCGGAGTTCATCGCCGCCGAGCGGGCCCGCCCGTTCGACGTCTCCACCGCGCCGCTGCTGCGCGTCACGGCGCACCTGGACAGCGGGGAGAGCTGGTGGTTCACCTTCACCATCAGCCACGTCGTCACCGAGGGCTGGAGCAGCGCGCGGCTGGTCACCGAGGTGCTCGACGCGTACGCCGAGCTGGCCGACGGCCGCGCCCCGGCGTCGGCCGACGTGCCGGCCGTGCGCTACGCCGACTTCATCGCCGCCGAGCTCGCCGCGCTGGAGTCGAGCGCCGACCGGGAGCACTGGCGGTCGGTGTGGGACGGGCGCGCCCCGTTCACCCTGCCCGCCGGCTGGGGCGAGCCGGACGCGCCGGACGCCACGGTCGCCGCCACGGTCGACTTCACCGACCTGGACGAGGCGCTGCGCGCCCTGGCCCGCGACGCCGACGTGTCGGTCAAGGCGGTGCTGCACGCCGCGCACCTGAAGGTGCTCAGCCAGCTCACCGGCGAACCGGGCTTCCACGCCGGCCTCGTCTGCGACGCCCGGCCCGAGGTGCTCGGCGCCGACCGGGTGCAGGGCATGTACCTCAACACGGTGCCGTTCCCGTACGACCGCTCCGCCCGCACCTGGCGGGACCTCGTCGTCGCGGTGTTCGACCGGGAGGTCGCGCTGTGGCCGCACCGGCGCTTCCCGCTGGCCGAGATGCAGCGCGAGGCCGGCCACCGGCTGCTGCACGTCCTGTTCAACTACCAGGACTTCAGCCGCGCGACGCAGGGCGGCGACGGGACCGGCCCGGTGGTGACCGGCAGCGCCGGCGAGGGCGCCACCGAGTTCGACCTGTCCTGCTTCGCCCAGCGGGGCCGCTACGCGCTCTCCGCCCGCGCCGGGGTGGTCGGCCAGGCCAACCTGGAGCGGATCGCCGGCATGTACCGGGCGGTGCTGGAGGCGATGGTCGCCGACCCCGACGGCGACTGCCAGGCCGTCTGCGTGCCCGGGGGTGAGCGGGACCGGCTGCTCGGCGTCACCGATCCGGGCGGCGACGAGCCGGTCACCGGCACCGTGGTCGAGCTGTTCCAGGCCCAGCTGGCCCGCGACCCGCAGGCCGTGGCGGTGGTGGCCGGGACCGTCGAGCTGACGTACGCCCTCCTCGACGCCGCCGCCAACCGGCTGGCGCACCACCTGCGCGCGGCCGGCGCCGGCCGGGAGACCGTCGTCGGGGTCTGCCTCGACCGGGACGCGGACCTGGTGCCGGCGCTGCTCGGCGTGCTCAAGGCGGGGGCGGCGTACCTGCCGCTGGACCCGGCCCAGCCCGCCGAGCGGATCGGCTACATGCTGGCCGACGCCGGGGTGCGGACGGTGGTGACCACCTCCGCGCAGGCCGAACTGCTCGCGGGCTTCGACGGGCGGCGGGTGCTGCTGGACGCCGGCGACCTGGCCGGGCAGCCGGAGACCGATCCGGGTGTCGCCCGCGACCCGGACGACCTGCTCTACGTCATCTACACCTCCGGCTCGACCGGGCGGCCCAAGGGCGTCTGCGTGAGCGACGCCAACGTGCTGCGCCTGCTCGACGCCGCGCAGGAGCACTACGCGGTGGACGAGACCGACGTGTGGGCGCTGTTCCACTCGTACGCCTTCGACGTCTCCGTCTGGGAGCTGTGGGGGGCGCTGCTGCACGGCAGCCGGCTGGTGCTGGTGCCCCGCGAGGTGGCCCGGGTGCCGCAGGACCTGCTGGACCTGCTGGTGACGCAGCGGGTCACCATGCTGGCGCAGACCCCGACGGCGTTGCGCGGGCTCGTCCGGCTCGCCGCCGAGGACGCCCCCGGCATCCGGGACCTGTCGCTGCGCGCGGTGGTCGTCGCGGGGGAGAAGCTCGACTTCGCCGACCTCGCGCCGTGGGCGGCCCGCCTCGGGCTGGCCCGGGTGGCGCTGGTCAACATGTACGGGATCACCGAGACCACCGTCTACTCCACGTACCACCGGATCACCCGGGCCGACCTGGCACCCGGGGTGGGCAGCCGGATCGGCCGGCCCCTGTCCGGGGTGCGGATGTACGTGCTCGACCAGTACGGCCACCCGGCGCCCATCGGGGTGCCCGGCGAGGTGTACCTGGCCGGGCACGGGGTGGCCCGCGGCTACCTCGACCAGCCCGAGCTGACCGCCCGGCGCTTCCTGCCCGACCCGTACGGCCCGGCCGGCAGCCGGATGTACCGCACCGGCGACCTGGCCACCCGGCTGCCCGACGGCAGCGTGGAGTTCCTCGGCCGCCTCGACGACCAGGTGAAGCTGCGGGGCTACCGGATCGAGCCGGGCGAGGTCGAGGCGGCGCTGACCGCGCTGTCCGGTGTCGCGGAGGCGGTCGTCGTGCTGCGCGCGGACGACCCGGCGGATCCGCGGCTGACCGCGTACCTGGTGGCCGGCGACGGGCCCGCGCCGGAGGTGGCCTCGCTGCGCGCCTCGCTGGCGCGTGCCCTGCCGGAGTACATGGTCCCGTCGGCGTTCGTGCTGCTCGACGAGCTGCCGCGCAACAACAGCGGCAAGCTGGACCGGCGGGCGCTGCCCGCGCCGACCGGCGACGCGACTGCCTCCGGCCGGGACTTCGAGGCCCCCCGGGGGCCCCTGGAGGAGCGGGTCGCCGCCGTCTGGGCCGACGTGCTGGGCCTGCCGGCGGTGAGCGTCGCCGACGGGTTCTTCGACCTCGGCGGGCACTCCATCACGGCGCTGGTGCTGGCCGGCACGTTGCGGGCGGCCGGGCTGGACGTGACGGTCGCGGACATCTTCCGCCACCCGAGCGTACGGGCGCTCTGCGAGGTGCTGGCGAGCCGGGACGCGCCGGAGCCGACCGCGCGCCCCGTCGAGCCCTTCGAGCTGGTCGCCCCCGCCGACCTGCCGCTGCTGCCGGCCGGGCTGGACGACGCGTACCCGCTGTCGCGGGTGCAGCTCGGGATGCTGCTGGAGATGCTGGCCGACAACGGCCAGAACCACTACCACAACGTCGTGTCGTTCCTGATCCCCGACGACGAACCGTTCGACCTGGCGACGCTGCGGGCCGCCGTGGCCGAGGTGGTGGCGCGGCACGACGTGCTGCGTACCTCGGTGGACACCGGAAACTACTCGGTGCCCATGCAGTTGGTGCACCGCACGGTGGACGTCCCGGTCGGCATCCGCGATCTGCGCGAGCTGGCCGGGGCGGACCGGACGGCCCTGGTGCGCCGGCTCGTCGGCGAGGAATACCAGGAGCTGTTCGACGTGGAGCGCGCGCCGCTGCTGCGGTTCACCGTCTGCCTGGAGACCGACCGGAGCTGGCGGCTGGTGCTCACCATCTGCCACGTGATCATCGAGGGCTGGAGCCTGCACGCCCTGGTGATGGAGGTCCTGGACCGGTACCGCGCACGGCGGGCGGGCGCCACCGGAGACGACGTCACCGACCCGCCCGGGGTGCGTTTCGCCGACTTCGTCGCCGGCGAGCTGCGCGCCCTGGCCTCGGAGACCGACCGGCGGTACTGGCAGGACGTGGTCGAGCGGCATCCGAGGTTCCTGCTCCCCGCCGGGTGGGCGCCGCCGGCGTCGGCCGCGCGGGAGCCGTACACCGAGGTGGTGTCCTACGGGGACCTGGAGCCACGGCTGCGGGCCCTGGCCTCGGCGGCCCGGGTGTCGCTCAAGGCGGTGCTGCACGCCGCGCACCTGAAGGTGCTCAGCCAGCTCACCGACGAGCCGACCTTCTACAGCGGACTGGTCTGCAACACCCGGCCCGACGTGGTGGGCAGCGAGCGGGTCTACGCCATGTCGCTGAACACCCTGCCGTTCCCTTACGACCGGCGGGCGGCGAGCTGGCGGGAGCTGGTGCAGCGGGTGCACGCCCGCGAGGCCGACCTGTGGCCGCACCGGCGCTACCCGGCGCCGGCCATCCGCACCCCCGGCGCCGGTGCCCGCCTCACCGACGTCTACTTCAGCTACCTCGACTTCACCGAGGTGGACGGCGGGCGCACCGCGTCCGTGGAACGGATCGGCGCGAGCACCTCGGAGTTCGCGCTCGCCGTCGCGGCGGGCGCCGGCCGGCTCGAACTGAGCACCGACAGCCACGCCATGGGCCGGGCCGAGGCCGTGCGGCTGGCCGACATGTACCGGCTGGTGCTGGAGGCCATGGCCGCCGACCCCGACGGCGATCCCCGCGCGGCGTACCTGCCCGCCGGGGAGCGGCACGACGTGCTGGTGGGCTGGCACGCCTCGGCCGCACCGCGCGGTGCCGACCTGGTGCCGGACCGGGTGGCGCGGTGGGCCGCGGCGACCCCCGACGCGGAGGCCGTCGACGGTACGACGTACGCGGAGCTGGACGCGGCGGCCAACCGGATCGGCCACCACCTGCGCGGGCTGGGGGTCGGCCCGGAGCGGGTCGTCGGGGTGCTGCTGGAACGGGGCGTCGACCTCGTCGCCGCGCTGCTCGGCGTGTGGCGGGCCGGCGGCGCGTACCTGCCGATCGACCCGGCTCACCCGGCCGAGCGGGTCGCCGCGATGCTCGCCGACGCCGGGGCGACGGCGGTGGTGACCTCGTCCGGCCACGCCGAGCGGTTCACCGGCGTGGAACTGGTGCTGCTCGACCGCGACGCCGAGCGGATCGCCGCGCTGCCCACCGAGGCGCCCGCCGGCCGCCCCGACCCGGACCACCTCGCGTACGTCATCTTCACCTCCGGTTCGACCGGCCGACCCAACGGCGTGCAGATCAGCCACGGCAGCCTCGCCAACTACCTCGGCTGGGCGGCCGAGGAACTGGTCGCCGACCGCCCCGGCGGCGCCGCGCTCTTCTCGTCGGTCGCGTACGACCTGGTGGTCACCAGCATCTGGGCGCCGCTGGTCACCGGGCAGCGGCTGTGGCTGCTGCCGCCCGACGCCGGCCTGGACGAGCTGGGCCCGAGGCTGGCCGGGGCCGGCCCGTACAGCTTCGTGAAGCTGACCCCCGGCCACCTCGACCTGCTGGCCCACCAGCTCGACGCGGAGCAGGCCGCCGCCCTGACCCCGCTGCTGGTCGTGGGGGGCGAGGCGCTGACCCGGCAGGTCTGCGAGCGCTGGCACGCCCTCGCGCCGGACACCGTGCTGCTCAACGAGTACGGTCCGACGGAGGCGACCGTGGCGGTCAGCCGGTACCCGGTCACCGGGCCGCTGCCGGCCGACGTCGCACCGATCGGCCGGCCGCTGGGCGGGATGCGGACGTACGTCCTCGACGGCGACCTGCAACCGGTGCCGGTTGGGGTGGTCGGCCACGTCCACCTCGGTGGCCCCGGTCTCGCCCGTGGCTACGCCGGGCGGCCCGACCTGACCGCCGACCGGTTCGTGCCCGACCCGTTCGACGCGCACGGCGGGCGGCTGTACCGCACCGGCGACCTGGGCCGCTGGCTGCCCGACGGGCAGCTGGACCTGCGCGGCCGGGTCGACGACCAGGTGAAGGTCCGCGGCCACCGGGTGGAGCCAGGCGAGGTCCGGGCGGTGCTGGTGTCGCACCCGGACGTCCGGGACGCCGTGGTGACCGTGGACCCGACGGGCCCGGGCGGTCCCCGGCTGGTGGCCTACCACGTCGGCGACGCGCCGGGCCTGGCCGCGCACTGCGCCCGGTGGCTGCCGAGCCAGCTGGTGCCGAGTGTCTTCGTTCCGGTGCCGGCCATCCCGCTCAACGCCAACGGCAAGGTCGACCGCCGGGCGCTGCCCCCGGTCGACCTGGCCGGGGCGCCCGACCACATCCCGCCCCGCCCGGGGCGGGAGAAGCTGATCGCCGACATCTGGGCCGGGGTCCTGGGGCTCGACCGGGTCGGCCGCCACGACCGGTTCTTCGCCCTGGGTGGGCACTCGCTGCTGGTGGTGCCGGTGGTCACGGCCGCCCGGCAGGCCGGTGTCCCGCTGACGCTGCGGGCGGCGATGCGCGACCGGACCCTGGCCGAGCTGGCCGCCTCGCTCGCCCCCGCAGGCGGGGCCACGCCGGCGGTACGGGCCGGCGGGGCGCGCGCCGCCGCGCTGCTGCCGCCCGTCGAGCCGCTGCTGGCCGCCCACCTGGTGCCCGGCGCCTCGTTGGCCCTGCTCGCGGGCGGGGAGCTGGTGGAGGTCCGCGCCCTGGGGCACCGCGCGGCCGGCGACGACGCGCCGGTGACCCCGGCGACCATCTTCCAGGTCGGCTCGGTCAGCAAGCTGGTCACCGCCGTGGGCGCGCTGGTGCTGGTCGGGCGGGGACAGCTCCAGCTCGACACGGACGTGAACGCGTACCTGAAGGGCTGGCAGCTGCCCGCCGACCGGCCGGTGAGCCTGCGGCAGCTGCTCTGGCACGTCGCCGGTCTGACCCAGACGGGCAGCACCGGGTACCCACGCGGCGGCCCCGTGCCGACCCTGTCGGACGTGCTGCACGGCCGGGGCGTGCCCACCGGCCCGGTCCGGGCGCTCGACGCGCCCGACCCGGTCGCGGTGGAACGCAACAGCCACTACGTGGTGGTGCAGCAGCTCATGGAGGACGTCACGGCGACGCCCTTCGTCGATCTCATGGCCGAACTGGTCCTCGGTCCGGCGGGGATGACCGGCAGCAGCTTCGACCAGAGCTTCCCCGAGAGGTCCGGTCGGCCGGTCGCGGTCGGGCACGACGAACGGGGCGAGCCGGTCCCGGGTGGCTGGCAGGTGCGTGCGGACCTGGCGGCCGCCGGTCTGTGGACCACAGCGACAGACCTGGCCCAGCTCGTCAGGGAGATCCATATCGCGTACCGGGGCGGCCCGGCCCTGCTGAGCCAGGAGCTGGCGGCGGCGCAGCTGACCGCCGGTCCGGGCGGCATCTTCGGGATCGGCTGCAACGTGGACCGCCTCGACGGGCCCACCGGCACGCGGGTGGAGTTCACCCAACGGGGCCGTGTCCCCGGCTACCGCGCGCTCGTCGCCGGCCGGGTGCCCGACGGGTCCGGGCTGGTGCTGCTGACCAACGGCGACGCGGGCTACGACGTCATGTCGCAAGTGGCGTCCGACATCGCACTGACGGAGGAAATGTGATGACGACCGTATCGAGCGTCCCCGCGACGGTCACCGACCGACCGGCCCGGCAGGTGCGGCACCTGGTGTCCATCCGCGACCTGACCGACGACGACCTCTACTCGATCGTGGCGCGGGGAGCCAGGTTCGCCGCTGGCGAGTCCGCCAGCTCGCTGGCCGACCGGGTGGTCGGCACCTACTTCGTGAAGACGTCGACCCGGACGCGGACCGCGTTCACCGTGGCCGCGCTGCGCCTCGGCGCGAAGACCATCCAGTACGGGCCGAACGACCTCCAGGTCAACACCGGTGAGTCCAGCGCGGACACCGGCCGGGTGCTGTCGGGCATGCTCGACGTGCTGGTGGCGCGGACCGCCGCCGACCCGGGGGAGATGCGCGACTGGTCGCGGCAGCACCAGATGGCGGTGGTCAACGCGATGAGCGCCGAGGAGCACCCCACGCAGGCGCTGGCCGACCTGACCACTCTGCTGCGGCGCTTCGGCCGGATCGAGCGCCTGCGGCTGCTCTACCTGGGCGAGGCGAACAACACCGCGACCGCGCTGGCCCTGGCACTGACCCGGTTCCCCGGCGTCGAGCTGGAGTTGCGCACCCCGGCGGGGTACGGGCTGCCGGCGGAGATCGCGGCCCTCGCGCGGGAGCAGGCGCGGCGCTGCGGCGCCCACATCGTCGAGCGGCACGACATGGCCGACCTGCCGGTCGACCTGGACGCCATCTACACCACCCGCTGGCAGACCACCGGCACCAGCAAGCCCGAACCCGACTGGCGGACGCGCTTCGCCCCGTTCCAGGTGGACCGGGAGCTGTGGCGGCACAACCCGCACGCGGTCTTCATGCACGACCTGCCGGCGCACCGGGGGGAGGAGGTCACCGCCGAGGTCCTCGACGGGCCGGCGAGCATCGCCTTCCAGCAGGCGGAGAACAAGCTCTACAGCGCGATGGCCGTGCTCGACTGGTGCCGGGCCACCCCCGTCGGGCACCCGTCGTGAGCGCGGTCGGGCACCCGGCGGCCACGTCCCGGCAGCCGGACCGCCTGACCGGCAACCGCGACTTCCTGCTGCTCTGGGTGGGCTCCGGGGTCTCCGCGCTGGGCTCCCGGGCCACCTCGATCAGCTACACCCTGCTGGTCTTCTGGTCCACCGGATCGGCCACGGCCGCCAGCCTGGTCACCTTCGCCGCGCTGCTGCCCAACCTGGTCACCCAGTTACCGGCCGGCGCGCTGGTCGACCGCTGGGACCGCCGCCGCACGATGGTGCTCTGCAACGTCGGGCGGATCGCCGCGATCGGCAGCGTCGCGGTCGCGGTCGCCCGGGACTCGGTGTGGTTGCCGCACCTGATGGCGGTCGCGTTCGTGGAGGCCAGCCTGGGCATCTGCTACGCCCTGGCCGAGCGCGCCGCCGTGTTCAACGTCGTCCCGGCCGACCGGTACGGCGCCGCGACGGCGGCCAACGAGTCGCGGGCCAACGCGGCCAGCATCCTCGGCCAGCCGGCCGGCGCCGGGCTGTACGCGCTGACCCGCTGGGCGCCGTTCGGCTTCGCCGTGCTGATGCACGTGATCTCGCTGGTCACCCTGCTGTTCGTGCGGCGGAACCTGCAGGCGCCGAAGGCGTGCGCGGACGAGCCCGGTGGCCTGCTGACCCGGGTGCGGGAGGGCTTCGTCTTCGTCTGGGGCCAGATCTACCTGCGCCGCGCCCTCGGCCTCTTCGCGGCGAGCAACATCCTGTTCCAGGTGCTGGGCCTGGGCCTCGTGGTGACCGTCAAGAACCTGGGCGGCTCGTCAGCCACGGTCGGGATGCTGTTCATGGTGAACAGCGTGTTCGGCATGGCCGGCGCGATGACCAGCAACTTCTACCTGAGCCGCTGGGGGATCCGCCGGATCATCATGGGGGTCAACATCGCCTGGGCGGTGCTGATGCCGCTGCTCGCGCTGGCACCGGGACTCGCGCTGGCACCGGGACTCGTCGTCCTCGGCGCGATCTTCGCGTTGATCCACTACGGCGCCGGCATCAGCAACGTGGCCGGGATGTTGTACGTGCTCCAGAGCGCACCTGACCACCTGCGCGGGCGGGCCGGCTCGATCGTCATGCTGCTCAGCTCGGGAGCCAACTCGCTGGGGGCGCTGTTCGCGGGATTCCTGCTCGACTCGACGAGCTTCGCCAAGGCCATGCTGATCGTGGGCGGGGCGATGGGGGTGATCGCGGTGCTCGCGGTGCTCGGCTTCGGCGGTCGGGCCCGGGCCGAGGCGGAGCGGGCGGAGGCCGCCGAGCGGGCGGGCCGTGCGACCCGGGACGGTGGCGATATGGACGGAATATAGCGGAGCGGCAGAGCCTGGGAGGGATCGCACAGCTTGGGACGGTGAGGAGCCCCGGAATGAACGAGCACGCGAGCTGGAAGCCGTTGGAGATCACCCCGGAGAGCGCCGGCTGCGCGCCGAGCGCCGAGGGGCTGGTCGGCCACCTGCGCGAGCTGGACCTGGCGGAGGTGCTCACCGCGGAGAAGGCGCTCGTCTTCCGTGGCTTCGGGGTGCGGCCGGAGACCCTCGACCCGGTGATGGACCTGCTGCTGCCGAGGCGACTGGCGTACGTGCACGGCAACTCGCCGCGCACCAAGGTCGGCCGCAACGTCTACACGTCCACCGAGTACCCGGCCCGCTACACCATCTCGATGCACAACGAGCTGTC
Source organism: Micromonospora sp. CPCC 205546 (assembly GCF_036902715.1). Classification (NCBI taxonomy): domain Bacteria; kingdom Bacillati; phylum Actinomycetota; class Actinomycetes; order Micromonosporales; family Micromonosporaceae; genus Micromonospora; species Micromonospora sp. CPCC 205546. The sequence goes on along the minus strand of NZ_JBAKHL010000067.1, from coordinate 18,134 downwards.
GTACGCCGCCCGGTGGCCGGCCCGGCTGCTCTTCTTCTGCCAGATCGCGGCGGAGACCGGCGGGGCCACCCCCGTCGTGGACGCCGAGTTGTGGCTCGACTTGCTGGACCCGCAGCTGCGCGCGGACTTCGCCGGCGGCCTGCGCTACCAGCAGAACCTGCACGACGGGATGGGGCTGGGCAAGAGCTGGCGGGACACGTTCGAGACCGACAGCCGCGACGAGGTCGAGGAGTTCCTCGCCGGTGCCGGCGCCACCTGGGAGTGGACCGCCGACGGGCTGCGGGTGATCCAGCTCCGGCCGGCCACGCTGCGGCACCCGGTCACCGGGGCCGAGGTGTGGTTCAACCAGGCGGACCAGTGGCACCCGGCCGGCCTGGACGACGACATCGCCCGGGTGATGACCCAGGTGATGGGGCCGGACGAGCTGCCCCAGTCGGTGACCTTCGCCGACGGTTCCCCGATCCCCGACGAGTACGTGACCCAGATCCGCGACCGGGGCCTGGAGGCCGCCGTCGACGTCGACTGGCGGGTCGGCGACCTGCTGCTGATCGACAACGTGCTCACCGCGCACGGTCGGCGTCCGTACACAGGCGACCGCCGGGTGCTGGTGGCGATGTCGGACTGACCGGCGCGACCCAGGAGGATGTCCGGCATGTCCCTGCCCCGCCCGGCCGGCGGCGATCCCTGGCTGCGGGTGCTCCGGGGCGGTGCGCACGCGCGGCTGCGGCTCGTGTGCCTGCCGCACGCGGGCGGCTCCGCCGGGTTCTTCCAGCACTGGGCGGCGCGGCTGCCCGACTCCGTCGACGTGCTCGCCGTCCGCTACCCGGGGCGGCAGGACCGGTTCGGCGAGCCGTGCGTCGACCGGATGGACGTGCTCGCCGACCGGGTCACCGCGTCGCTCGCCCCGTACCTGGACCGCCCCCTGGCCCTGTTCGGCCACAGCATGGGCGCCTCGGTCGCCTACGAGGTGGCCGTCCGGCTGGAGGAACGGCTCGGGATCGTGCCGACGGTCCTGTTCGTCTCGGGGCACGGCGCGCCGCACGTCACCCGTATCCACCAGGACCCCGACCACCTCGACGACGAGGAGTTCCTCGGCCGCGTCGCCGCGCTCGGCGAGGTGGACCCGGTGGTCTTCCGCTCGCGGAAGCTGCGGGAGCTGGTCGTGCCGGCGCTCCGGGCGGACCTGCGGCTGCTCCACCGCTACCTGCCGCGCGCCGCGCGGACGGTCTCCGCGCCGGTCACGGCGTACCTCGGCACCGGGGACCCGACCTGCGACCGGGAGTCGGTCTCCGCCTGGGCGGAGCTGACGACCGGTGGCTTCCGGCTGCGGACGTACCCCGGAGACCACTTCTATCTCGTGCCGGCGCGGGCGGAACTGCTCGCGGACCTGACCGCGCACCTCGCCGGCCGACCGACCGCATCCCGTGCCGCGGCATCCGTGACGGGGCACCCGACCTGACCGGCACCGCCGGACCTGCACCGTGGAGGGCACATCGTGACCGCACCGGACGTCGAGGCGGCGCCGCAGCCGCTCGTGGACGTGGACCAGGACCGCTACGCGCGGTTCCGTACCTCCTTCGAGGCGGTGACGGACTTCGGGCGGCTGCTGCTGGCGGGCCGGCTGGCCGCCGCGGGCGTCCTGCCCGCCGTCGGGACCCCCGCCGGCCGGGACGAGATCCTGGCCCGGCTCGCGATGGTCGGCGGCTACCAGCGGCTCGGCGAGGCCCTGCTCGACCTGCTGGAACGCGCCGACCTGCTGCGCCGGGACGGTGACCGGCTCGCCGTGACCCGACGGGTCGCGGAGGCGGCCGGGCTCGCCGGGGACGACGCGGTCGAGGCGGCGGCGTCGGCGCTGCGCCGGGCACACCCGGAGGCCGCGGGATACGTGCCCCTGCTGGTCGCCTGCCAGACGCAGCTCGTCGAGGTGGTGCGGGGCGACCGGCCGGCGAACGAGGTGCTCTTCCCGGGCGGCTCGGCCGAGCTGGTCTCCGCGATCTACCGGGACAACGTCCAGCTCGACTTCTACAACCGACTCTGCGCCGCGGCGGCGCAGCAGCACGTCCGGCAGTTCCTCCGGCGCTATCCGCGGTCCTTCGCGCAGGTCATGGAGGTGGGCGCGGGAACCGGTGGCACCACCGGTCCGGTGCTCGACGCCCTGACCGAGCGGGCGGAGCGGCTGCGCTACTTCTACACCGACGTGGGGCCCGGGTTCCTGCGGCTGGGGCGGCAGCGCTTCGGCGCCGACCGGTCGCACGTCGACTTCGCCCGCTACAACGTGGAGGGTGCGCCGGAGGACCAGGGCTTCGAACCCGGTTCGATGGATGTCGTCCTGGCCAGCAACGTCCTGCACGCCACGCTGCGGATCTCCGCCGCGCTGCGGCACTGCCACTCGCTGCTCAAGCCGGGCGGCATCCTGGTGGTCAACGAGATGACCAGCCGCCTCGACTACAACACGCTGACCTTCGGCCTGGCCGAGGGATGGTGGCGGCACGCGGACGACGAGCCGAGGGTGCCGGCGTCCCCGTTGCTGGACGTGGCGGGGTGGCGGGCCGCCCTGGACCGGGCGGGCTTCGTCGACGTGCGGGCGCACGCCGTACCCGGCCTCGACGACGGCGAGCAGGTGCAGACGATGTTCGTGGCGACGGCCACGGGCGCGTCCGGGTCGTCGCGCTGACGTTCCGCCCCGCCCGCGTACGCCCCCGACCGGGGTCACCTCCGTCGCGCCGCGTGCCTCGCGGACACCGGGCGGTCGGGACCCCGGTACGGGCCGTACGCGACCCCTGCCAGGCATACATGTCGGCACCCGGACCCGGTAGGTCTTTACCACCACCCCTAAATATTCCGGCAAGATCTTTCGTTGACGAATATTCGGTGATATCAATCTCGCACTCGATCCCTCAACCCCCCGGAGTGCGACGTGCGGAGAACCCGTCTCGTGTCCCTCGCCCTGAGCCTGGCAACGGCTTTCGGCGTCAGCCTCACCATGGCCGCCCCCGCCCAGGCCGCGCCCGCCGACCGCTACGTGGCGCTCGGCGACTCGTACGCCTCCGGCGTGGGCGCCGGCAGCTACACCAGCGAGAGCGGCTCCTGCCAGCGCAGCACCAACGCCTACCCGGCGCTCTACGCCGCCAACATCAAGCCCGCGTCGTACCGCTCGGTCGCCTGCTCCGGTGCCACCACCTCCAGCGTGATCAACACGCAGCTGTCGGCGCTGAGCTCCACCACCACCCTGGTCAGCGTCACGGTCGGCGGGAACGACGTCGGGTTCGCCAACATCATGTCCACCTGCGTGCTGCAGGGCACGACCCAGTGCGTCGCCGCCGTCCAGGCCGCCCAGGACAAGGCCCGCGCCCAGCTGCCCAGCCTGCTGCGCAACGTCTACAACGGCATCAAGACCCGGGCCCCCTCCGCCCGCGTGATCGTCGTCGGATACCCGGTCTTCTACCAGCTCGGCACCACCTGCATCGGGCTGAGCGCCACCTCCCGGGCGAAGATCAACGAGGGCATCAACCTGGTGGACGACATCACCCGCAGCGCCGCCGTCGCCGCCGGCTTCACCTTCGCCGACGTGCGGTCGCAGTTCGTCGGGCACCAGCTGTGCAGCTCCGGCACGAAGTGGCTGCACGCCCTCAACTTCGCCAACCTCGGCGTCTCCTACCACCCGACCGCGGCCGGCCAGTCCGGCGGCTACTACCCGGTCTTCCGCTCCGCGGCGGACTGACGCGCGCGCTCCGCGTCCGGGTGGTCCCGGCCCCGCCCCCCTCGGGGCCGCGACCGCCCGGACACGGAGGACGGGGGCGCGTCGCCCGCGCGGCGTCCGTGCCCCGTCCGACCGTCCGGCGTTCCGGTCGACGGGACACCGGACGGCCGGAACGACCCCGGGCCTGCCGGGGCCGCCCCCGGTCAGCACCGGACGATCGTGGAGTTGCTCAGCCCGATGTTGCTGATAGTCAGGTCGTCCGCGCAGGGGTTCTCCACGATCCGGCTGTTCGCCAGGGTGAAGTTGCGCAGCGTGATGTCCCGGTTGCCGGGGAACTCGGTGCGCTCGGCCAGCCGCACCTCGCCGCCGCCGCTGATCGTGCCGCCGCCGGCCGCGATGTCCACCCCCTGGCAGTTCTCGATCAGGATCGCGTTGTTGCCGGTGCCGGCGATGTCCACCCGGTCGACGGTGGCCCCGCCGGACTCGGAGACGCAGAAGATCCCCCGGCCGCCGCCGCGCGCCCGGACGGTGCCCACCCGGATGTTGGTCGGGTAGCCGGAGCCCACCCGCCCGTTGCGGTTGGCCATCCGGAAGGCGGCATACCCGGTGCCGGTGCCGGCGTTCTCGGCGTCGACGGTGGTGACCGTGGCGTTGATCGTCTGGTTGAGCAGCAGGCCCGACTCGCCCACGTCGCGCGCCGTGACGGTGCCGATGGTCAGCCCGTCCACGCCGTACGTCTCGACCGCGTGGGAACTGGCGCCGGAGACGTAGGCGCTGTCGAGCCGGACGTTGCGGCTCCACTGGCTGGTGTCCCCACGGTTGTCGATCCGGATCCCGAGCCCGTTGCGGAGCCGCATGTCGATCCGGCCGAGGACGACGTCCGTGACGTTGCGCAGGAAGATCCCGTAGAGCGGGGTGCCGGTGACGGTGAGGTGCCCGACCTCGACGTGGCTGGTGCCGCGGGAGTAGATGGGCGCCTGGTCGCCGCTGCCCGAGCCGGTGACGTCGATGGTGCCGCACACGTCGATCGCGGTGTAGCTGGGCAGGGAGATCCGTGCCCCGGCGCTCATCGAGCCGGAGCCGCGGACGACGACGCGCTGCTTGCTGGTGCGTCCGGCGCTGAGGCTGTTCACGGCGGCCTGGACGGCGGCGCGCATGTCGCTGCCGGTGTGCACCGTGGTGCCGCCGTTGCGGGCGGTCCACGTGCCGCCGCTGAGCACCGCCTCGGCCTGGAACGCGCCGCTGCCGCAGCCGGCGCCGCCAGCGCCGAGGCTGATCAGTTGCCACTGCTGGTTGGCGCCGTCGAGATCCTGGTACTGCGAGATCGTTGCACCGTCCGCGGTGGACCACTGCCACACGTCGAGCGCCTTGTTCGAGTGCCGGTTGACGAGGCGGACGTATCCACCGGCGCTGTCGGCGAGCCGGAAGTGCTGCCGGGTGTTGCCGCCGGCGGCGGTGTTCTGGACGAGCGGCACCCCGTCCTCGGCGCTCGGCAGTTCCAGCACCTTGCTGCTGTGCGCCGAGCGGATCTGGTGGTAGCCGCCGCCCACGTCGACGAACCGCCACTGCTGCACGGCCAGGTCGTTGCGCGTGAACTGGTTGACCGGCGCGCCGTCGGCGGTGGACCAGCCCCACAGGTCCATGGCCTTGCCGCTGTGCCGGTTGACGAGGACGTAGTTGGCGCCGGGGTCGACCGTGGCCGCCGCGGCGGGTCGCGGGCCGACGGCCGCGGCGGCACCGACGAGCGTCAGCACGGCCATGGCCACCAGGCCGAGGCGTCGACGGGCGGGATTCCTCTTCGGGTCGGGGGACGTCATGCGGCTCCTTCGGCTGGCGCGGGGGCGGGAGGGGTGCGCGACCGCCCCGTCGAGGCCGCTAGCGATCCAATCCCATCGATGTAGAGGCAATGGTAAGCGCTTTCTTCCGGCGGCGCGAAGGTCTCCACCGGCATCGAGGACCTCGTCGCGGACTTCCTGGCGGCCCTCGACGCGGCGGGCCGGGCGGAGTAGCGCCCCGGCCGGCCGCGCCGGTCAGCGGTCCGGGCTGCCGGCCGGCGCCATCACCCGCAGCGCGTTGGCGTCCAGGCCGATCCGGATCGGCGTACGGCCGCACAGCTCGCCGTCGACCTCGACGCGCGCCGGCCGGTCGGTCTCCAGCCACAGCTCCCCGACGGCGAGGAACGGCTCGTCGCCGACGGAGCGCCGGTGCCCGGTCGCCGCGTTGCGGGCGGTGTCGCGCACCAGCCCCCGGCGGTTCGCGCCGCCGACCGGGTACGCGACCAGCAGTCGGTCGTCGGCGTCGGCGTCGGCGGCGATCGGGCGCCCGGCGTGGAACCCGCCGTTGGCCACGTACACCTGGTGGGTGACGTACTCGTGCCGGGCGTCGCCGGCGCGCACGGTGACACGCAGCGGGCGGTGCCGGGCCAGCAGGGCCAGGGCGGTGAGCGGGTACGCCAGCCGGCCCGTGACCCGCTTCAGGCGCGGCGGCGTGCGCAGCATGATGTCGGCGGAGAGCCCGACGCCGACGTGGTTGGTGAACCGCATGTCGCCGGCGAGGCCGAGGTCCACGTCGATCACCGTGCCGTCGGCCAGCACGTCGACGGCACGGTCGAGTTCCAGCGGCACGCCGACGGTGCGCGCGAAGTTGTTGGTGGTGCCCAGCGGCAGCAGGCCGAGTGCCATGTCGCGATGGGCGAGCAGCCGCGCGGCGGCGCTGAGGGTGCCGTCCCCGCCACCGGCGACCAGCAGGTCGGGCCCGAGGTCGACGGCCGCGGCGAGGGCGCGTTCGAGCTGGCCGGGCTGGTCGACGGGGTGGTCGCCGAGTAGCTGGAAGCCCGCCGCCGTCAGCCGTGTGCGGGCCTGCTCGTGCAGGTGGCGGCCCCGGCGGGAGCGGGCGTTGACCACGAGGACGGCCCGACGGTCGCGCCGGATGGCCGCACCCAGTTCCTGCTTCGTCCGCATGGGCCCCGACCCTATCGGCATCCCGGGCCCCGACACGACGACAGGAGCGACCGGGAACAGGCAAGCCCGTCGACGTGGGCGCCACCGTCGACGCCGACGGCCGTCTGCCGTCCTGGCGCCCACGCCGGCGGCCAGACGTCCCTCGTCGGGGGCGCGCAGCGGGGGTGGCCGCCTCTACGGCCGGCCCACGGGCACGTCGACCGCCGCGGGTGGGTGCGGGGCGGCTGGTTCTGCTGACCCCGCGCGGAGCCGGTGCGCGCGGATCAGGTCGGCGTAGCGCAGTCCGCTCGCCTTGACCGTCCGGCGCTGGGTGGGGTAGTCGACGTGCACCAGGCCGAAGCGCTTGTCGTACCCGTACGCCCACTCGAAGTTGTCCAGCAGCGACCAGACGAAGTAGCCGGCCAGCGGCACGCCCCGGCCGACCGCCGCCGCGCACGCCGCCAGGTGCCGCTCCAGGTGCTCGGTCCGCTCCCGGTCCTCGACGGCGCCCTCGGCGGTGACCTCGTCCGGCCACGCCGACCCGCTCTCGGTGACGAGCACCCGCGTCGGGCCGTACTCCTCGGTCACCGCGACCAGCAGCTCCTCCAGCCCGGCCGGGTACGTCTCCCAGCCCATCGCCGTGCACACCGCGCCCGGCACCGCGACCTGCCGGGCGTGCGGCGGCGGCCCCGCCGGGTCGTCGGCCACCACCTGCCGGAAGTAGTAGTTCAGGCCCAGGTAGTCGGTGGGCGTGGCGATGACGGCCAGGTCGTCGCCGCGGACCGGCGGCTCGACGCCGTACGTGGCGACCATGTCGGTCGGGTAGCCGCGTGCGTGCAGCGGGTCGAGCCACCACCGGTTGACGTGGCCGTCCATCCGCCGGGCGGCGGCCACGTCCTCGGGCCGGTCGCTGGCCGGCTCGCAGGGGCTGGGATTGAGCACGATCCCGACGGAGGCGGGCCGGGCGGCGGCGGCCCGGATGGCCCGGGTGGCCAGCCCGTGCCCGAGCAGGACGTGGTGCGAGGCGCGCACCGCCCGGGCCAGGTCCCGCTCGCCGGGGGCCATCCGGCCCTCCAGGTGCCCGATCCAGGACACGCAGAGCGGCTCGTTGACGGTGGTCCAGTCGGCGACCCGGTCGCCGAGGCGGGCGGCCACGACGGCGGCGTAGTCGGCGAACGCCTCGGCGGTGTCGCGCTCCGGCCAGCCGCCCCGGTCCTGCAACGCCTGCGGCAGGTCCCAGTGGTAGAGCGTCACGAACGGCCGGATCCCCGCCGCCAGCAGGGCGTCGACCAGCCGGTCGTAGAAGTCCAGGCCCTTCGGGTTGACCCGGCCGACGCCGTCGGGCCGGACCCGCGGCCAGGCCACCGAGAACCGGTACGCGTCGACCCCGAGCCGCCGCATGAGCGTCACGTCCTGCGGCCACCGGTGGTAGTGGTCGCAGGCCACCGCGCCGGTGTCGCCGTTGTCGACGGCGCCGGGCACGTCGCAGAAGGTGTCCCAGATGGACGGCGCGCGGCCGTCGGCGCGGACGGCCCCCTCGATCTGGTACGCGGCGGTGGCGACGCCCCAGAGGAAGTCGGGCGGCAGCGGTGACAGGTCCGGCACGGGTGGGCTCTCCTTCGGATGCGCGGCCGACATGGCCTGGTGTGCGGCCGACATGGTCCTACCTGACCGCGCCGGCGGTGAGGCCGGCGACGAAGTAGCGCTGCAACGCCAGGAAGCCGGCCACCACCGGGACGCTGACCACCAGCGACGCGGCCATCACCTGGTTCCAGTAGACGTTGAACTGGGTGGAGTAGCCCTGCAGGCCGACGGCGAGGGTGCGGCTGCCCTCGTCGGTCATCACCGAGGCGAAGAGCACCTCGCCCCAGGCGGTCATGAAGGCGTAGACGGCGACCGCGACGACGCCCGGCACCGCCGTCGGCAGGATGACCCGGAACAGCGTCCGCAGCGGACCCGCGCCGTCGACCTGCGCCGCCTCGTCCAGGCCGCGGGGGATCGAGTCGAAGTAGCCGACCAGCATCCAGATCGAGAACGGCAGGGAGAACGTCAGGTAGGTGATGATCAGCCCCGTGCGGCTGGCGTACAGCTGGATGCCGGTGGCGGTGCCGAGGTTGACGTAGATGAGGAACAGCGGCAGCAGGAAGAGGATGCCGGGGAACATCTGGGTGGAGAGCACGGTCACCGAGAACAGCCCCCGGCCGCGGAAGCGGTACCGGCTGACGGCGTACGCCGCGAAGATCGCCACGGTGACCGAGAAGACCGCCGCCACGGTCGAGACGACCAGGCTGTTGACCAGATAGCGGCCCAGCGGCACGGTCGACCACATGTCGACGAAGGCCTGCGCGCTCGGGCGCCGGGGCCACCAGGTGAAGGCGCCCTGCACGTCCTGCAACGGCTTGAGCGCCGAGCTGAGCATGACGTAGAGCGGGACGAGCACGAAGAGCGCGAGCAGGGTCAGCACGATCCGGCGGGCCCAGCGCTCGGCGGCGGTCTCACGCATCGTTCCTCCGGCGGTTGGTGACCAGCAGGTAGCCGGCGGTGACCAGGAGCAGGAACAGCAGCAGCGCCACGGACATCGCCGACCCGGCGCCGAAGTCCCAGGTCTTGAAGGAGCTGCGGTAGATGTGCAGCGAGATGAGGTTCGCCTGCTCCGGCGCGGAGCCGCCGAAGAGCACGTACGGGGTGTTGAAGTCGTTGAAGGTCCAGAGGAACAGCACCAGCACCAGCACCAGGTTGACCGGGCGCAGCATGGGCAGCGTCACCGAGCGCAGCCGCCGCCAGAACCCGGCCCCGTCCATGGCGGCGGCCTCGTACAGCTCGCCGGGGATGTTCTGCAGGCCGGCCATCAGGCAGAGGAAGGCGAACGGCCAGGACCGCCAGACCGAAACGGTCAGCAGCGCGACGAAGCTGTTCTCCCCGATCAGCCAGAACGGCCGGTCGTCGAGGAGGTGGAGCTGGTCGACCAGCACGTGGTTGACGAGGCCGGTGTCCCGCTGGAACAGGAAGCTCCAGGTGATCACGGCGGTGTAGACGGGCAGCGCGTACGGGGTGAGGAAGAGCGCGCGCAGCACGCCCCGGCCGCGGAAGGGGCGTTGCAGCAGCACGGCGGCGGTGGCGCCGAGCACCCAGGAGAGCCCGACCGAGGCCACCGTGTAGGCGACGGTCACCCCGAACGAGTGCAGCAGCCCGGCCCCGACCGCCGAGTCGACGTCGAGCACCACGCGGTAGTTCTCCCCGCCCACGAAGGGCGCGGTGGACCAGTCGCGGATGTGGAACTGGGTCAGCTCCCGCAGGCTCATCCACGCCCCGACGAGCATCGGGACCACGTGGATCGCCAGCTCCAGCACGACGGCCGGGGCGAGCAGCAGGTACGGCAGCAGCGACCGGCGGCGCCCGGGTGAGCGCCGGTCCGCGCCAGGCGGGCGGCGGGCGGGCCGGCCCGCCGCGGCCACGTGCCGGGAGGGCGTGGTGGTGGACATCGGGGTCCTCTCGCTGGGTGGCCGTGGGAGGGTCGGCGTCCCTCCCACGGCCACCGGTCCGGCGGATCAGCGCATCTGCTGCTGGGCCCGGGTCAGCTTCTGCCGGACGCTCTCCTCGGTGATCGGTCTGCCGCCGGCGGCGTCGGCGAAGAGTTCCTTGACGGCGGTGCCGACGAGGGTCTCGAAGGTGCTCTCGTCGGGCACCTGCGGCAGCGGCGCCGCCGTGGTGGCGAGGGTCTGCTGGAGCACCTTCTGCTCCGGGGCGGCGAACGCCGGGTCGCCCGCCACGGTGGAGACGGCGGGCAGCGAGCCGTACGTCCTGTTCAGCGCCACCTGCTCGGCGTCGCTGGTCATGAACTTGACGAACTCCAGCGCGGCGTCGGCGTTCTTCGTGTGCTTGAACACCGCGAGGTTGATCCCCGCGACCATGCTGTTGACCTTCCTGCCGCCGGCCGGCGGGGCGGCCGGGAACGGCACGGGGGCGATGCCGTACGCGTCGGGGGCCATGTTCTGCGACTTCAGGTTGGACCCGGCGGCCTGCCAGAGCAGCATGGCGGCCCTGCCGTTGGCGAAGTCGGAGACCGACTGGTTCTGCGCGTACTCGGCGTTGCTCGGGTTGACGATCCTGTCGACGGCCATCAGGTCGACGTACCGCTTGACGGCGGCGACGTTCTGCGGGGTGTCGAAGGTCGGTCTGCCGGCGGAGTCGAACCACTCGCCGCCGTACTGCTGGCTGAAGGTGAAGGCGTGGTGGGCGTTCTCCGACGGGTTGGCCCCCTCGACGGCGAGGCCCCACCGGTCGCCACCGGTCAGCTTGCGGCCGACCTCGGCCACCTGCTCCCAGGTGGTGGGCGGGCTGGTCACGCCGGCGTCGGCGAACGCCTTCTTGTTGTAGTAGAGCGCGTAGGCGAGGCTGTAGAGCGGCACCGCGGCCGGCGGCTTGCCGGGCGCGCCGGCGGCGGCCAGCGCGGCGGGGACGAACCGGTCCTTTCCGCCGACCTTCGAGAGGGTGGCGTCGTCGAACTCGACCAGCGCGCCGGTGGCCTGCAGCGACGCCGACCAGGTGTTGCCGATGTTGACCACGTCCGGGCCCTGCCCGGAGGTGGCGGCGGTGAGCAGCCGGTTGAGCAGGTCCGACCAGGGCACCACCTCGACGTTGACCTTGATGCCGGTCTGCTGCTCGAACTTGTCCAGCTCCGGCTGGAGGATCTGCTTGTCGGCCTCCAGGCTGGCGCCCTGGTTGCTGGCCCAGTAGGTGAGGGTCTTCCCGGTCGTGCCGGAGGAGTCGCCGGAGTTGCCGCACGCGGTGAGCGTGGTGGCGGCCAGTACGGCCGCCGTGAGTATCGCGAGGTGTCGTCTCGACACGGGCTGCCCTTCCGTTGCACGTGGTGGAGGTCGCCGGGACGCCGTCGGGGACGGGGGTGACGGGGCGGCGGGCGGTGGGCGGGGCACACCGGCGGAAAGCCGGCGCTCGGTAGTTACATCACGACTTAATGAATGTGGTCATTAAAGTGGTTGGCCCGACGGGTCGTCAAGGACGGGGTCGTACAGTCGCACCGGAGGGCCGAGGGATCGAGGTGGCAGGTGGAGCTGGCGCGCGCGACCAACCGGGGCGTCCGGCTGCGCAACCGGTCCGCCCTGCTGTCGAAGGTCTTCCTGGACGGCCCGCTCACCCGGCAGGACCTGGTCCGAAGCACGGGGTTGAGCCAGCCGGCGGTCAGCAACGTGGTCGCCGACCTGATCGACGAAGGGCTGGTCGTGGAGGCGGGCGCCGCCGAGTCCGACGGTGGCCGGCCCAGCATGATGCTGCGGGTCGCGCCCCGCTTCGCGTTCGTCGTCGGGGTGGACGTGGGGGAGACCCGGGTCCGGGTGGAGCTGTTCGACTTCGCGATGACCCAGTTGGCCAGCGTCGCGTACCCGCTCGACCCGCGCCGCACGGAGCCGGCGGAGGTGGCCGGGCACGTGCTGGCCGGCATCGACGCGGTCACCGCCCGGGCCGGGGTGGCCGCCGACGAGGTGCTCGGCGCCGGCATCGGCGTCTCCGGGGTGGTCGAGCAGGGCCGGGAGGCCGTCGTGCACGCCCAGTCGCTCGGCTGGGACCGGGTGCCGCTGGAGCGCCTGATCGCGGCGGGCACCGACCTGCCGCTGCACATCGACAACGGGGCCAAGACCCTCGGCCAGGCAGAGATGTGGTTCGGCGCCGGCCGGGGGGCCCGGCACGCCGTCTTCGCGCTGGTCGGTTCCGGGATCGGCGCGGCCGTGGTGACCAACGGGGCGACCTACCGGGGCGCCTCCAGCAGCGCCGGCGAGTGGGGGCACACCACCCTGCTCTACGGCGGTCGGCCCTGCCGCTGCGGCGCCCGTGGCTGCCTGGAGGCGTACGTCGGCGCGGAGGCGGTCATCGAGCGCTACCGGGAGGCCCGCGACGGTCACCCGGTCCCCGGCGGGGACGAGGAGTCCCAGTTGTCGGCCCTGATCGACGCCGCCGACACCTCGGCCGCCGCCCGGCGGGTGCTGGACGAGACGGCGGACTTCCTCGGCGCCGGGGTGGCCAACCTGATCAACCTGTTCAACCCGGAGCGGGTCGTGCTCGGGGGCTGGGCCGGCATGGCCCTGGGCGGCCTGCTGCCCGCCGTCCGGGAGGCCGCCGGCCGCCAGGCGCTGCGCCAGCCGTACGCGCAAGCCTCGATCGAGCTGGGTCTGCTGGGCGTCGACGCGGTGGCGCTCGGCGCGGCGACGCTCCCGATCGCCCGGCTGCTCACGGCCGGCGGGGTGCGGTCGGCGAACCGGCGGGTCACCGAACAAATCGAACTTTACGGATAAATGGCAGCGGTCCTCGGCATCATGTCCGAGGCCGGCCAGGTGAACTCGCCGGTGCTCATGGAGGCCGGCCCGGCCGGCTCGGCGACGAGGCACGCGGCCAACCCGACCTCGCTGCACGACGTCTTCTTCCGCATCGGCGGGCCGGGCGTCGGCCGGGCCACCAACACGCTGACCGTCGACAGCGACCACGTGATCGGCGACCACATGTGGCTCTGGCGCGCCGACCACGGCGACGGGGTCGGCTGGGCGGTGAACACCGCCGACACCGGCCTGACGGTCAACGGCGACGACGTGACCATGTACGGCCTCTTCGTCGAGCACTACCAGCGGCACCAGACGGTCTGGAACGGCAACGGGGGCCGGACGTACTTCTACCAGAACGAGATGCCGTACGACCCCCGCCGAACCAGGCCGCCCGGATGAACGGGCCACCTGCGGCTACGCGGCGTACAAGGTGTCCGACGGGGTGGGCACCCACCAACGGCGCCGGCGGCACCGCCGACGCGGGCAACCAGCAGGTGTACCTCACGAACTACCCGTGACCCGTACGGCGACGGACCCGGTCGGATCGTCCCGGCCGGGCCCGCGCCCTTCGACGCCCGGCGGCCCCGGCCCGGCCCGCCGGATGACCAGCATCACTTCACTGAATAAAACATTGCAGGGCCTGCAAGATCGCTAGTAGGGTCCTCGCGTGACATCCGCCGGAACCGAACCCGCTTCCGGGCGGCGCGACCGCAAGAAGCGCCGGACCCGGGCCGCGCTGACCGAGGCGGCCCTGCGCCTGGTGGCCGAACGCGGCCTGGCCCAGGTGACGGTGGAGGAGATCAGCGAGGCGGCCGACGTCTCCCCGCGCACCTTCTTCAACTACTTCGCCTGCAAGGACGACGCCCTCGTCGGCGACCAGGCGGGCCACTCGGCGCGCCTGGTGGCCCGGCTGGCCACCGTGCCACCCGAGGTGCCGGTGCTGGCCGCGCTGCGGACCGCCCTCGACGAGGTGGTCGACGAGGTGCGCGCCGAGCGCGAGCTGTGGTGCCTGCGGATGGACGTGGTGATGCGCAATCCCGCGCTGCTGCCCCGCCTGCTGGCCGGCAACGCCGAGACGGAACGCGCCATCGTCGAGGTCGTCGCGGCGCGGGTCGGCGTCGATCCCGACCACGGCTACCCGGCGCTGGTCACCGCCGTGACGGGCGCGGCGCTGCGCCACGCGATGACCCGGTGGGCCGCTGACCCCGGCAGGCCGGACCTGGCCGACCTCGTCGACGAGGCGTTCGCCGCCCTCGCCGCGGGGCTGCCGCAGCCCGACCGCCCCTGACCCGCAAGCCCCTTCCGGGAAGGTGCCCGGGAGGCCGTGAAACCCGTACCCGGTAAGGAAGGTCGATGACCGCCACCGTGCCCGCCAAGACCCCCGAGGTCGGCGCCGGCCGCATGTCCCGCCGCGAGGTGCTCCAGGCACTCTCCGGCCTGATGGTCGGCATGTTCGTGTCGATCCTCGCCTCCACGGTCGTGGCGAACGCGCTGCCGCGCATCATCGCCGACCTGGACGGCACCCAGACCGTCTACACCTGGATCGTCACCACCGAACTGCTGGCCATGACGGCGACCGTGCCGCTGTGGGGCAAGATGGCCGACCTCTACAGCAAGAAGCTGCTGATCCAGCTCTCCCTCGGCCTCTTCGTGGTCGGCTCGCTGATCGCCGGGCTGACGCCGAACGTCGAGGTGCTGCTGGTCAGCCGGGTCGTGCAGGGCATCGGCGCCGGCGGCATGACCGCCCTGGCGACCATCGTGATGGCGGCCATGATCCCGCCCCGCGAGCTGGGCCGTTACGCCGGCATCTTCGGCGCCGTGTTCGGCGTCGGCACCATCGCCGGCCCGCTGATCGGCGGCGTGCTGGTGGACACCTCCTGGCTCGGCTGGCGCTGGTGCTTCCTGATCGGCGTCCCGTTCTCCCTGCTCTCCATCGTCCTGCTCCAGCGCACCCTGCACCTGCCGGTGACCCGCCGCAGGGTCAAGATCGACTGGCTCGGCGCGCTGCTCATCACCTCCGGGGTCTCCACCGTGCTGATCTGGTCGTCGCTGGCCGGCAACAAGTTCGCCTGGGCCTCGGGGTGGACGGCGCTGATGGTGGGCGGCGGCCTCGCCCTGCTGGCCCTGGCGGTCCGGGTGGAGTCCCGCGCGGCGGAGCCGATCGTGCCGCTGGACATCTTCCGCAACCGGACGGTCTCGCTGACCACCGTCGCGAGCATCCTGGTCGGTGTGGCGATGTTCGGCGGCACCGTGTTCCTGTCCCAGTACTTCCAGCTCTCGCTGGGCAAGTCGCCGACGGTGGCGGGGCTGATGAGCCTGCCGATGATCCTGGGCCTGCTGGTCTCGTCGACGGTGGCCGGCCAGCTGATCACGAAGTACGGCCGCTGGAAGCGCTACCTGGTGGCCGGCGCCGCCGTGATGGTCGCCGGCATGCTGCTGCTGGCCACCATCGACGCCCGGACCAGTGTCGTGCTGCTCGGCGTCTACATGGCGGTGCTCGGCGTCGGCGTCGGCATGCTCATGCAGAACCTGGTGCTCGCGGCGCAGAACGACGTGCCGGCGCACGAGCTTGGCGCGGCCACCTCGGTGCTGACCTTCTTCCGCAGCATGGGCGGCACGATCGGCGTCAGCGCGCTCGGCGCGGTGCTGGCGAACCGGGTCGCCACGCTGAGCGCGGAGAAGCTCGGTCCGCTGACCGGGGACGCCACGGGTGGGGAGGGCTCCACCGAGGTGCCCGACCTGTCCACCCTGCCCGAGCCGGTGTTGAAGATCGTCCAGGACGTGTACGGGACCGCCACCGGCGAGCTGTTCCTGGTGGCCACCCCCTTCGCGGTGCTCGCCCTGGTGGTGGTGCTGTTCATCCGGGAGAAGCCGCTGCACACCCTCAGTGGTGATGAGCGGCGGGCCCGGGAGGAGGCGGCCGCCGCCGTGCCCGGCGCGCACTGAGTCACCCGCCGAGGGGCGGTCCGGATCCGTTCCGGGCCGCCCTTTCGCGTGCCGGCAGCCGCCTGCCCGCTGCGTGACCGGCCGCCGATCCGGCCGTACGGCGGGCTGGCCGTCCGGCCGCGCGGCGGGCTGCCGATCCCGGCCGTGCGGCGGAAGCCGGTTCGGCCGCTCGCCGCATCGACGCTCTTGATTGACAGGTGATGAACGGCGCGTTACGGTCGCTCAGGAAAGCGCTTTCCATCGCATCCACCTGCTCCACCACCACCAGGAGGTCAGTCATGGAAAGGCCGGATCACGCCCGTCCGTCGCGCCGGAGGAGGTGGCCCGTCGTCGGCGGCGCGGTCGCCGTCGTCACCGCCGCCAGCCTCGTCTTCTCGCCGGCAGCCGGCGCTGCCACCGCCTTCTCGGCCGACTTCGAGGACGGCGGCGTCGCCGGCTGGTCCAAGTCGGGCGGGAGCTGGTCGGTCGTGTCCGACGGCTCCCAGGTGGCGCGGCAGTCCAGCACCTCCAGCGAGAACGCCCGGCTCTTCAACGCCTCCACCGCCCTGACCGACTACACCGTCCAGGCCCGGGTCAAGCCGGTGAGTCTGGGCGCGAACGGCTTCGTCGGGCTGCTCGCCCGCGCCTCCGGGTCGACCACCTTCCACCGGTTGGCCCTGTTGCCGGGCCGGGTCGAGCTGCAGTCGGTCAACGGCGGCGCGGTGACCGTGCTGGGCAGCTCCTCGCGGGCCGTCAGCGACGGCACCTGGTGCACCCTCTCGCTCACCACCAGCGGCTCCGTGGTCAGCGCGTCGATCGACGGGACGCAGTTCGCCTCGCGATCGGCCTCCGGTCCCGCCGCCGGCCGCATCGGCCTGCAGACCGCGTACTCCTCGGCGTCCTTCGACGACGTGGTCGTGACCACTGGGTCCACCCCGCCGCCGACGACCCCGCCCCCGACGAGCGCGCCGCCCACCACCGCGCCCCCGACGACGCCGCCGCCCACCACACCGCCACCGACCACGCCGCCGCCCACCACGCCGCCGCCGGGCGGCAACGCGCCCGGCCTCCAGGGCTTCGCCACCATGACCGGCCACGGCCGGACCGGCACGAACGGCGGAACGGGCGGCCCGACGGTGACCGTCAGCAACTACGCGCAGCTCGCCGCGGCCGTGGCCGACGACGCGCCCCGCACCGTCCGCGTCTCCGGCACGATCACCGGCACCGGCGCGAAGATGCTGGACGTCGGCTCCCACAAGACGATCATCGGGGTCGGCTCCACCGCCACGATCAGCGGCTTCGGCCTCGACGTCAACGGCTGGGGCCCGGACGAGGTGGCCTGGGGCGGGGACCTCTGCGACCCCGCCGAGCGGAACCAGTTCACCCACGTCCAGAACGTGATCATCCGTAACCTGACGTTCCGCGGCTCGCCGGACGACTCGATCAACGTCCAGTGCTACTCACACCACGTGTGGATCGACCACAACACCTTCCACCCCTCGACGGACGGCTCGGTGGACGTCAAGCGCGGCTCCGACCTGGTCACCGTGTCGTACAACCGGTTCGTCGGCACCGACAAGTCGATGCTGCTGGGCCACAGCGACGGCAACGGCGCCCAGGACACCGGCTACCTGCGCGCGACCTACCACCACAACTGGTTCGACGGCTCCAACACCCGCCACCCCCGGGTGCGCTTCGGCTACGCCCACGTGTTCGGCAACTTCGTGCAGGTCGACGACTACTTCATCGGCCTCGGCGTCGGCGGTCAGGTCTACGCCGAGAGCAACCACGTGCGGAGCGCGAAGACGATCACCGAGGACTTCGGCGACACCCGCCTGACGTGGACCGGCACGAACTTCTACGACAAGGCCACCATCACCCGGGCGAACGACTCCGGCAAGACGATGGACGACTGGCTGCGGATCGACTACACCGTCGCCCGGCCCCCGTACGCGTACACGGCCGGATCCGCCTCCGCCACCCCGCCCGCCGCGGGTGCCGGGGCGGGCGGCGCGGACCAACTGCCGTGACGGCGCCGCCGGTCGGTGCGGTCGATCCGGGCTGAACCGGCCGTCGACGGGGGCGGGCGAGCAGGCGGTCCGCCCCCGCCGACGCGTGCCTCACGGCAGCGACCCCGCGGGTGTCGCGCCGGCCGCGCCCCGCCGCGGGGGACGGCCACCACCGGCGTCCGTCGGCCAGGGCACCGGCCGGCGCCCCGCCGCGGGGTTGCGGCACCGGCCG
>NZ_JBAKHL010000066.1:0-35984 GCF_036902715.1 Micromonospora sp. CPCC 205546 | reverse complement strand
CCCGGTGCCGGGGCGCCCGCCGCGTCGGCCGGCGACGGTGGTCGCGGCGGAGCCCCGTTCGCCGGCGCCGGGCCGGGGGAGGGGGAGCCTGCCGGCGCAGCCGGCGCGCCGGGGCGGCCGGGTGTCGGGGCGTACCCCCAGGTGGGGGTGGGGGAGACGAGGCTGGCGCTGCCGACCGCGGTGAGCCCCCCGGCGGGCGGGGTGCCGGCCCCGCGCCCGGCGGAGGTCGACCCGACCGTCGAGCTGGAACTGGCGCGACGCTACGCCGACGAGTCCGACCGGCACGGGCAGCAGACCGAGCTGCTCGCGCAGCGGCCGGCGCTGCTGCCGGACTGGTCGCCGGTGGCCCGGGCGGTCGCCGTCTACGCGGGCTGCGCGGCCGTGGGCGCGATCCTCATGATGATCATGGTGCTCGCCTCCGGCGTCGGGCTGGTCGACGGCTTCACCCTCGGCGCGTGGATCTGCGCGGGCCTGCCAGCGCTCTCCTTCTTCGCCGGCTACCTGGTGCTCGGCCGCTGGGGGAGGCCGGCCATGGTCGCCGGCACCCCGCCCCGCTACGTGCACCTCGGCTTCCTGATCTGCTTCGCGGCCGTGCCGGTCGCCTACGTGGCGTTCCTGCTGCTGTTCCGCGTCCTGCGCTGAGGCGCCGCGCAGCTCATCGGACTTCCCGCGTCGGTTCGGACGCGGGCGTTCCCGACTACCTGGGCGCAGCTCACCTCCGAACAGGGGTGCGGCTCGCGCCGTGGCCACCGCCCGCATTGCCGACGCAAGCGGCGAGATGTGGCCGGTGGAACAGCACGGGTGTCACCAGGGCAGGGAAGCACCCATGGTGTTCCACCCGTGGCCGTGGTCGCCCTGCGGGAGGTCTTCCACCGGTCTCCTGTCGAGGTTCCTTCGGCGGGTGTCGACAGGTGGAGGCACGCCTGGCCGGCCGGGGATCGAGCCGGTCGGGCGCGACAAGGTGAACCTCGACATCACCTGGCTCAAGGACGCCTTGCTGGAGGACGCGGACGCGCTGCTGCCGCCCGAGGTGACCGCACAGGAGATCGTGGAGGACCTGGAGGCGGCGTTACCGGCCCCGCGCTGGTCTTCGCCCCGACGGCCTGGCGGGCCTTCGTCGCCCGGCTCACCGACCGCGCCTGACAAACCGGCTCGCCGCTCGACCGCCCGCCCAGCGGGCAGCGGTCAGGCGCGCTCGACGATGACGACCGGGATCTCCCGGTCGGTCTCCTTCTGGTAGCGGGCGTAGGTCGGAAAGACCTCGGTCATCGCCTGCCACAGCCGGGGCCGCTCCTCGGCGGTGGCGGTGCGCGCCGTGCCCCGGAACTTCTCGGCCCCGACCTGCACCTCCACCTGCGGTTCGGCGCAGAGGTTGAGGTACCAGTTGGGGTGCCGCGCCGCCCCGCCGTTCGACGCCACCAGCAGGTGCCGGTCGCCGTCGCGGCCGTAGATGAGCGCGGTCCGCCGCAGGGTGCCCGACCGGCGCCCCCGGGTGGTGATCAGCAGGGCGTCGTAGCCGTGGTACTTCCCGCCGTCGGCGCCGTCGGTCGCCACGTAGCGGCGCACGTGACTGGCCACCCAGTCGACCGGGCTGTCCTCGATGGTCTCCGCCATCGGGCCAGCCTAGCGGCCTCCAGCGTCGGCCGTCGGCCCGTCGCGCGACGTCGGAGCGGGGAGAAGATGCCGGTCATCCGTCGGTGAGCAGCAGCCAGTCGTCGTCGAGCGGGGCGACGGTCGTGCCCTCTGGCCAGACGTGCGAGCCGGCGGTCGTCGCCCGCGCCTGGTCCACCAGGGGACGGCGGGCGAACGTCGCCCCGTCGAAGGTCACCGGGCCGTGGAAGCGGGCCCGACCGAAGTTCGCCGCCCCCTCGAACCGGGTCCGCTCGAACCAGGTCTGGTCGCCGAACTCGGTCCACCGGAACAGGGCCAGGTCCGCGAAGCGGGTCTGCCGGAATCCGGCGTAGCCGGTGAAGGTGGCGTGGTCCATCGAGACCCCGTTCAGGAAGACCGCCTCGCGGAAGGTCGCGCTGTCGGTGAAGCGGGCCGCGTCGAAGCTCGCCGTCCGGTGGAAGGTGACGCCCCGGAAGGAGGCCCGGGCGACGGTGGCGTGCCGGCACGACAGCCCGCCGGCGAGGTCGGCGCGGTCGAAGCTGACCCGGCCGGTGATCCGGGCGCGGTCGAGGACGATCTCGGCGTCGCCGCGCAGGTCGTCGCAGGCCAGGTCCGCGAAGGTCGCGCCGAGGGAGAGCCGCCCGCGCACGGTCGCGCCGGCCAGGCTGGTGGTGCCGGCGCAGACCGCGCCGGTGAGGTCCGCGTCGTCCAGGGTGCAGCCGGACGCGTCGAAGCCGTCGAGCCGGGCACCGGTCAGGTCCAGCCTGACCCCGGGCCAGTAGGCGTCGTCGTCCGCGCGCAGGTGCCGGGTCAGGACCCGCTGCGCGGTGCGGCGCACCTCCGCCTCGCGCGCGTCGTCCGGCGGCGCCGGCATCCGCAGGTACGCGCAGAGCACCGCCGCGATCGTCTCCCGCTGCGCCGGATTGTCCTGCCCGAGCCGCTCCAGGGCGTGCAGCCCACCCAGGCGTACGGCGGCGTTGTCGTTGCCGAGCAGTTCGACGGCGCCGGTGTACAGCTCGGTCAGCCGGCGCTCGGCGGCGTCGTGCTCGGCGGCCCCGGCCTGGCGTTCCTGGTGGCGCTGCCCCGCCTCGGCGACCGCCTCCGCGTGCGCCTGCACCCGTTCCCGGTGCGCCTGGTCCTGTGCGGCGACGGCCTCCTGGTGGCGCTGGGCGCGTTCGCCGATCCACTGTCGCCGGGCGGCGAGCAGCAGGGCGAGCCCGCCGCCGGTGCCGGCGACCACGGTCAGCCCGGTCCGGATGGCGTCGATACGCAGGGTCGCCCGGGTGTCCGGCTGGGTGGCGCGGTCGGCCTCGCCGAGCAGCCAGTCGAGCACCAGCCAGCCGAGCAGCGCGGCGAGCAGCAGCCCGACGAGCACCAGCCACCACGGCATCACCCGCAGCGGCTCTTAGCGGGGCGGTGTCGGACGCACGGGTCACAGCATGCCACCGCGTCGGCGCCGGCGCGGGGCACCGTCCCTCGTGGACGGCCGCCCGGATTGCCGGTTCCTGCTCCCGGCGCGACAGGAGGTTGCCGGTCTGCAACTTTGCATTGACGATCGTGGATCACGAGCATCGTCACACTGCCTGGCCCTGTAGCGGGCGTGCGGGGCGGGCACCTCCGGTCACCCCGCCCCTCCGATCCCCCCGCCCCTCGGGTCAGCCGCCCTCCGGGCGCACGTGCGTCGGGGCCGGCAGGTGCTCGAGGTGGGCGTGCCGGAAGGGCCTGGTCAGTGGGCACGGGTCCAGCCGCAGCGCGGCCAGGATCGCCCGGTGCTGGCACTCGGCGAACAGCCGGGGGGCGTCGTCGAGCGGAACGTCTCCGCGCAGCGCCGCGCCGAGGGCGACGGGATCGACCGCGCCGACCCCAAGCGGGGCGAACACGGCCGGGTCGTGCCCGCTGGGACCGGGCGGCGGCGGGGCATCGAGCGGATAGAGCGTGCCGTCGAAGGCGGCGAGGACCTCGTTGTCGTCGTCGTCCCAGTATTCCGTCACCCAGCCCCGGTCGGAGAGGTAACGGTGTGCCTCCCGGCCGTCCGTGTGCAGGGAGGCCCTCATGACGCTGGAGTCGAAGACGTCGAAGGCGACCGCCGGCTCGCGCGTGAGCAGGGTGATCAGCTGCGCCAGGTCGTCGACCTCGGCGTAGCCGGCCTCCTCCTCTCGCGGGACGACCGCCCACCGGCGCTCGCCGACCTCCGTCACGTACGCCTCGGTGTCGACGTCGGTCAGCACCCTGCGGATCTCCGCCAGGCCGCCCACGGCCAGGATCGTCTGGTAGCTCGTGCCCACGCCCGGCAGCGTAGGGCGGAGGTGTGACGGTCTCCGCCCGCCGCCGGGGGCGAGCGCCTGGGGAGCCGGCCGGCGGAAACGGCGCGACCGGGCCGCAACCGGGCCGGGCCGCGCACCGAGTTGCCCGGAGCACCCGTGCCGGCCGCCCGCCCGTGCGACGCTGGGCCGGTGCCGGCTCGACGCGACCACGGGTCGCCGTGGGCGGCGCGACGCGGGAGGGGGCGCCATGACGGGAGTGCCGCAGGTCGACTTCGCGCTCGACACGTACGAGTGCATCGTGCTGTATCCCGGCGCGGCCGGGCGGGCGCTGCCGGCGGAGACGGTGCAACGGTTGCAGGCCGAGCATCTCGCGCACATGCAGGCCCTGCAACGGCGGGGGATCATCCTGATCGCCGGATCGGTGGACGGCCCGGCCCGCGAGCCCGACCCGCCGATCGGCTTCGGCCTGGCCCGCACCGGCTCGGTGGACGACGTGCGCAGCGTGATGGAGGCCGACCCGGCCATCCAGGCGGGGCTCTACCGGGTGGACGTGATGACCTTCCTCTGCCCGGCGGGCTCGCTGGAGTTCCCGCTGGTCAAGACGCAGAGCTGAGACGCCCGCCGGCACCGGGCCGCACCGGTGCCCCGGTCAGTCGCGGCCACGGAGGCCGGCGGCCCCGCGTCCGCGCCCCGCCACGGTCCGCGCGGCGCCGTCCCCGGCGGCGCCCTCCACGCGCGCGTCGGGCACGGGGACGGCGGGGAGCGCCCGGGTGTCCGGTGGCGTCGGGGGCGTACGATTCCGGCGCGCGCGGTCGCCGTTGCCCGCCGCCTCGACGTTCCGGCGTGGGTTCCGCCCGCCGGCTGCGCGCACGCCGCGCGTCGTTGGACAATGTTCCGCATTCCGTAATGGGGTCGGCCCTCGGCCCGACCCGGAGGAGAGACTAGCCTGATGGGCGTGACACGCCGCGCGAAGATCGTCTGCACTCTCGGCCCCGCCACCTCGTCGCCGGAGCGCATCCGCGGCCTCGTCGAGGCCGGCATGAACGTGGCCCGGCTCAACTTCAGCCACGGCAGCCACTCCGACCACGAGGCGGTGTACCGGCTGGTGCGCGAGGCCGCGGACGCGGCCGGCCGGCCGGTGGCCGTGCTCGCCGACCTGCAGGGCCCGAAGATCCGGCTCGGCCGGTTCGCCGACGGCCCGCACGAGTGGCGCACCGGCGACTCGGTCGTCATCACCGGCGACGACGTCGTCGGCACCAAGGAGCGGGTCTCCTGCACCTACCGCAAGCTTCCGCAGGAGGTCAAGCCCGGTGACCGGCTGCTGATCGACGACGGTCGGGTCGCCGTCGAGGTCACCGACGTCACCGGCAACGACATCCGCTGCCTGGTCACCGAGGGCGGCCCGGTCTCCAACAACAAGGGCGTCTCGCTGCCGAACGTGGCGGTCAGCGTGCCGGCGATGTCCGACAAGGACGCCGAGGACCTCCGGTTCGCGCTCGGCCTGGGCGTGGACCTGATCGCGCTCTCCTTCGTCCGCTCGGCGGACGACATCAAGCTCGTGCACGGCATCATGGCCGAGGAGGGCGTGCACCGGCCGGTGCTGGCCAAGGTGGAGAAGCCCGAGGCGGTCGACTGCCTGGAGCAGATCGTGCTGGCCTTCGACGGCGTCATGGTCGCCCGCGGCGACCTCGGCGTGGAGCTGCCGCTGGACCAGGTCCCGCTCGTGCAGAAGCGCGCCGTGCAGCTCTGCCGGGAGAACGCCAAGCCGGTCATCGTGGCCACCCAGATGCTCGACTCGATGATCGAGAACTCCCGGCCGACCCGCGCCGAGGCCTCCGACGTGGCCAACGCGGTGCTCGACGGCGCGGACGCGGTGATGCTCTCCGGCGAGACCAGCGTCGGCAAGTACCCGGTGCTCACCGTCAGCACCATGGCGAAGATCGTCACCACCACCGAGTCCGGCTCGATCGGCGTGCCGCGCCTGCAGCACGACCCCCGTAC
The DNA here is from genome assembly GCF_036902715.1 of Micromonospora sp. CPCC 205546. Lineage (NCBI taxonomy): Bacteria > Bacillati > Actinomycetota > Actinomycetes > Micromonosporales > Micromonosporaceae > Micromonospora > Micromonospora sp. CPCC 205546. The sequence goes on along the minus strand of NZ_JBAKHL010000066.1, from coordinate 30,108 downwards.
GCACGGTGGCGCGCTCACCGTCGCCGCGTCCTCGATCGCCCGGGCCATCGGCGCGAAGGCCCTGGTCGCCTTCTCACAGACCGGTGACACCGTGCGGCGGCTCTCCCGGCTGCACTGCGACCTGCCGCTGCTCGCCTTCACCCCCGTGCCCGAGGTGCGTAACCAGCTCGCGCTCTCCTGGGGCGTGGAGACCTTCCTGATGCCGTTCGTCGAGCACACCGACGACATGTTCCGCCAGGTCGACCAGGCGCTGCTCGGGCTCGATCGGGCCAACCCCGGCGACTACGTGGTGATCGTCGCCGGCAGCCCGCCCGGCACCCCCGGCTCGACCAACACGCTGCGCGTACACCAGCTCGGGTCGTTGGTCGACGCGGCGTCGGCGCGGGCCTTGCAGTGAGCGACGCGGGCGTCGCGGTCGGCCAGGCGGCGGTCGACCAGCTCCTGGAGGTGCTCGACCTGGAGCACACCGGCGGGATGACCTTCCGGGGGATGAGCCCCCCGGTCGGTCCCCAGCGGGTGTACGGCGGGCAGGTCGCCGGCCAGGCGCTGGTGGCCGCCGGACGCACCGTCGACCCGGCCCGCTTCGTGCACTCCCTGCACGGCTACTTCGTCCGCCCCGGCGACCCCGCCGAGCCGATCGTCTACGAGGTGGAGAACGTCCGCGACGGCCGTTCCTTCTCGGTGCGCCGCTCCGTGGCGCTCCAGCACGACAAGCCGATCTTCTTCATGTCGGCGTCGTTCCAGCGTACGGAGGAGGGCCTGGACCATCAGGCCCCCACCCCGCCGGACGTGCCGGGCCCGGACGAGGTCCCGACGATGACCGACCGGCTCGCCCGCTACCCGGAACGGCTCGGCATCTGGGCGCAGATCCCGCGCCCGATCGACGTGCGCTACGTCGGCGAGCCTGGCTGGGTACGCCCCGGCGACCGCCCCGCCGACCCGCACCAGCGGGTCTGGATGCGCATCGACGGCAAGCTGCCCGACGACCCGCTGCTGCACGCCTGCGCGCTGACGTACGCCTCCGACCTGACGCTGCTGGACTCGGTGCTCTCGGTGCACGGCGAGGTCTGGGGCCCGGGCGGCGTGGTCGGGGCCAGCCTCGACCACGCGCTCTGGTTCCACCGGCCGTTCCGGGCCGACGACTGGTTCCTCTACGACTGCTGGAGCCCGTCGGCCTCCGGCGCGCGAGGGCTGGCCACCGGCCGCATGTTCACCACCGACGGGCGGCACATCGCCAGCGCCGTGCAGGAGGGGCTGCTGCGCCGCGTCGGCGACTGACCGACCCGGCGCGGCCGGATGCCACCGTCCCGTCGCCCGCTCGCTACCGCGTCGTCAGCGGTCCGTTGTCGGCATCGTCAACGGCCGATCGGCTGAGGGGCGATCGTCCGGGCGGGGTGACCAGGCGACTAACCTTGCCGCATGCGCCTCTCCGCCCGGGTCGACTACGCCCTCCGCGCGGTCGCCGAGCTCGCCTCGGTGACCGGCGACGCCGGGCCCGGGCGAAGCCGCCCCGTGACCGCCGACCAGATCGCCCGCGCCCAGGAGATTCCGCCCAAGTTCCTGGAGAGCATCCTGCTGCAACTGCGCCGGGGCGGCGTCGTGCAGGCCCAGCGCGGTCCGGAGGGCGGCTACTGGCTGGCCCGGCCGGCCGCGGAGATCTCGCTGGCCGAGGTGATCCGGGTGATCGACGGCCCGCTCGCGCACGTGCGTGGGCAGCGGCCCGAGGAGCTGGGCTACCACGGGGCGGCCCGGGCCCTGCAGGAGGTCTGGATCGCCCTGCGGGCCAGCGAACGCGAGATCCTGGAACTGGTCACCGTCGCCGACGTGGCGGGCGGCACCCTGCCGGGCCGGGTCGTCGAGCTGGCCGCCGACCCGCGCGCCTGGACCTGACCCGCGCCCGGCCCTGATCCCCGGGTGACCTTCGTCCGGTTCCGCCCGTCAGGGGCCCGCAGGGTGGCGGCGTCGGGCGGTCTGTCGTCTCACTGACCGGTTGGAGTCTTGACCGGGGCACGCCCCGTGCCGCATTGTCGACCAAGTCGATAGGAGATGCCGAAAAGGGGGGCGCTCGTGCGCAAGCTGCTGGTCCTGGCGCTGGTCGGGCTCGCCGCGCAACTCGTCGACGGCGCGCTCGGCATGGCGTACGGGCTGACCTCCTCCACGCTGCTGCTGCTCGTCGGGGTGGCGCCCGCCGCCGCGTCGGCGTCCGTGCACCTGGCCGAGATCGGCACCACCCTCGCCGCCGGGGTGTCGCACTGGCGGTTCGGCAACGTCGACTGGCGGGTCGTCTCCCGGATCGCGTTCCCCGGCGCCGTGGGCGCGTTCGCCGGCGCGACCTTCCTCAGCTCGATCTCCACCGAGTCGGCCGCCCCCTGGATGGCCGGCATCCTGTTCACCCTCGGCGCGTACCTGCTGGTGCGCTTCTCCCGACCGCTGCGCACCGACCGGCGCGGTGGCCGGCTGCGGGGCCGCTTCCTCGGCCCGCTCGGTCTGGTCGCCGGTTTCGTCGACGCCACCGGTGGCGGCGGGTGGGGTCCGGTGGCCACGCCGGCCCTGCTGGTCAGCGGGCGGATGGAGCCGCGCAAGGTGATCGGCTCGGTGGACACGTCCGAGTTCGTGGTCGCCGGCGCCGCCAGCCTCGGCTTCCTGATCGGCCTCGGCTCGGAGGGCTTTCTGCTGCCCATGGTGGCGGCGCTGCTCGTCGGCGGCCTGATCGCCGCGCCGGTCGCGGCCTGGCTGGTACGCATCGTCCCCGCCCAACTGCTCGGCGCGGCGATCGGCGGCGTGATCGTGCTGACCAACGCCCGCACGCTGATGCGCTCGGCCGACCTCGACGGTGCGGCTCCGCCGGCCGTCTACACGCTGCTGGCCCTCGCCTGGGCCGCCGCCCTCGCGCTGGCCGTCCGCGCGCTGCTGCGCACCCGTCGCCAGCGGGCCGTCGCCGCGGCCGCCCTGGCCGCCGCCCCCGGCCCGGCGGACGTCCTCTCGACGGAGGCAAGCGCTGACGAGGGTCTCCCGACCCCGGCGGCGCTTGCCTCGGGCGGCAACCGCTGACGTCCCGCCCCCGGCGACCCGTCGCATCACCGAGATCTTGGTGGGAACGTGCCCCTCCAGGGCCGTTTCCTACCAAGATCGCTCCCGGGCCGCCCCGCACCCGGGGTGGGCGGGGCGGTCAGCGAGGGAGCAGGGCGTGCGCGGCGTCGGCGAGGAGGTTCCACGCCTCGTCGACGTGGGCCTCGGTGGTCTGCGGGGAACCGACGGCCAGGCGCAGCGTGTACCGGCCGTCGACCCGGGTGTGCGTCAGGTGCACCCGGCCGGTGGCGTTCACCCGGGCCAGCAGCTCCGCGTTGACCTCGTCGTCCGCCTCAAGACGGAAGCACACCAGCGAGTACGGGTGCGTCCCCACCAGCGCGAACCGGTCGTCGGCGCGGACCCGGTCGGCGAACCGGGCGGCGAGCGCCACGCCGGAGCGGATGTGCGCCCGCAGCCCCTCGGCGCCGTACCAGCGCAGCACGAACCACAGCTTGAGCGCCCGGAACCGGCGGCCGAGCGGCACCTGCCAGTCCCGGTAGTCGATCACCGCGCCCGACTCGGTGGCGGCGTTGCGCAGGTACTCCGGCAGCACGCTCAGCGCCTCGATCAGCTCCGCCGTGTCGGCCACCCAGAACGCGTCGCAGTCGAAGCCGGTGAGCAGCCACTTGTGCGGGTCGAAGCAGTACGAGTCGGCGTACTCCAGGCCGACGTGTCCGAACCGCAGCTCGGGGCAGACCGCCGCCGCTCCCGCGTACGCGGCGTCGACGTGCAGGAAGACCCCGTACTCGGCGCAGATCGCGCCGATCTCCGGCAGCGGGTCGATAGCGGTCGTGGAGGTGGTGCCGACGGTGGCGACCACGATCGCCGGGACGACGCCGGCCGCCACGTCGGCCTCGATGGCGGCGCGCAGCGCCACCGGGGACATGGCGTGCGTCTCGGGGTCGACCTCGACCGGCCGTACGCCCTCGGCACCCAGCCCGGCGATCCGCGCGGCCTTCTCGATGGACGAGTGGCCCTGGGTGGAGGTGTAGGCGCGGTAGCGACGGTCGACGCCGACCTCGCGCCACCGGCCGCCACCGGCGCGGTGCAGCGCGACCAGGGTCGCCACGAGCGTGGCCGAGGACGCCGAGTCCTGGATCACCCCGCCGCCCCCGGATCCGGCGCGGAACCGCGCCGGCAGGTCCAGCAGGTCGGCGAGCCAGTCCAGCAGCACCGTCTCCAGCTCGGTGCACGCCGGCCCGGTCGCCCAGAGCATCCCCTGCACGCCCAGCCCGGCGCTGACCAGGTCGCCCAGCACGCTGGGCCCGGAGGTGTTGGCGGGGAAGTAACCGAAGAACCCCGGGTGCTGCCAGTGCGTCAACCCCGGCGTGATCAGGGCGTCCAGGTCGGCCAGGACCGCCTCCACCGGCTCGCCGTGCTCCGGCGGGCCGGCCGGCAGCCGGGCGGCGACCGCCCCGGGCGGGTCCTGCGAGGTCACCGGCCGTCGCTCCACTGTCGCCCAGTAGTCGGCGATCCAGTCCACCACGGCGTGCCCGGCGCGGCGGAACTCGTCCGGGGTCATGTGCTCAGCCACGCCCTGAGTCGATCAAGAATCCGGGCCGGGGGCAAGGGAAGCGCCGCGTACCCCCGGCGCGGGGGACGCCCGGGCGGGGGAAGTCGGGGTCGGCCGGGGCCGAGCAGGCCCGGCAGGGGAGAACGGATTGTCCACAGAAAGCGCTTGCCCTAGCATCTCAGGTGCGCGGAGCCACTCCTCGACGCCGCCCTTCCGGAACGAACACCGACGCCGCAGTGCCGGCGCCGAGGTGCCGACACCGGAGCGGTGGCGTCGACACCGACGCCGCATCGACGGCGTCGGACCACCGCCGCAAGCGCGGCGTGACCTCCCGCCCGGCCCGGGCAGGCCGACGGCGACGGCCGCCGCGCGCCCGACCTCCCCGGAGGACATCCCCATGCCCGTCGCTCCCCGCCGCGTCGCGCTGCTCGCCGCGGTCGCCGCGGCCGCACTCGCCGCCGGCACGCTCCCGACCCTCACCGCCTCGGCTGCCGCCGCCGGCTGCCACGTCGAGCACCGGATCACCAACCAGTGGCCCGGCGGCTTCGGCGCCGACGTCACCGTCACCAACCTGGGTGACCCGGTGAACGGCTGGGCCCTGACCTGGTCGCACACCGCCGGTCAGCGGGTCACCCAGGCCTGGAACGCCCTCGTCGACCAGTCCGGCGCCCAGGTGACCGCCCGCAACGTCGAGCACAACGCGGTGATCGCCACCGGCGCCAGCGCCACCTTCGGCTTCAACGGCACGTGGGAGGCGAGCAACCCGCCGCCGACCGGCTTCGCCCTCAACGGCACCGCCTGCACCGGCGCCGCGCCCACCGGCGGCCCGAGCACCCCGCCGCCGCCCACCACCCCCGCGCCAACCACGCCGCCGCCGACCACGCCGCCGCCAACCACGCCGCCGCCGACCACGCCGCCGCCGGCCGGGGCGGTGCAGATGGAGGACCTCGACCGGGGGCTGGCCAGCGTCCGCTCCGGCACCGGAAACCTGGTCTCCTGGCGGTTGCTCGGCACCGAGACGGCCGGCGTGTCCTTCAATCTCTACCGGGGCGCGACCAGGGTCAACGGCAGCCCGATCACCGGGGCGACCAACTACCTCGACAACGGGGCGGCGGCGGATGCGACCTACACCGTGCGCGCCGTGGTCGGCGGCACGGAACAGGCCGCCTCCGCGGCCGCGCTCCGGTTCCCCGCGGGCCACCTCGACGTGCCGTTGCAGGTGCCGCCCGGCGCGAGCACCCCCAGCGGTGAGGGCTACACGTACTCCGCCAACGATGCCTCCGTCGGCGACCTCGACGGCGACGGCGACTACGAGTTCGTGGTCAAGTGGGAGCCGTCCAACGCCAAGGACAACTCCCAGTCCGGCTACACCGGCAACGTCTACGTCGACGCGTACACCCTCACCGGCACCCGGCTGTGGCGCGTCGACCTGGGCCGCAACATCCGCGCCGGGGCCCACTACACCCAGTTCCAGGTGTACGACTACGACGGCGACGGCCGCGCCGAGGTGGCCATGAAGACCGCCGACGGCACCCGCTCCGGCACCGGCCAGGTGATCGGCTCCGCCACCGCCGACCACCGCAACTCCAGCGGGTACGTCCTCGCCGGCCCCGAGTACCTGACCATGTTCGACGGCCGCACCGGCGCGGTCCTCTCCACCGTCAACTACGACCCGCCCCGGGGCACCGTCTCCTCCTGGGGCGACAACTACGGCAACCGCGTCGACCGCTTCCTCGCCGCCACCGCCTACCTCGACGGACGGCGCCCCTCACTGGTGATGGCCCGCGGCTACTACACGCGGGCGGTCGTGGCGGCCTGGGACTTCCGCGACGGCACCCTGCGCAAGCGCTGGACCTTCGACTCCAACGCCTCGGGCAACGGCGCCGCCTTCGGGCAGGGCAACCACAACCTCTCCGTCGCCGACGTCGACGCCGACGGGCGTCAGGAGATCGTGTACGGCTCGGCCACCATCGACGACGACGGCCGGCTGATGTACGCCACCGGCTTCGGCCACGGCGACGCCCTGCACGTCGGTGACCTCGTCCCCGGCCGCGCCGGCCTGGAGGTCTTCACGATCCACGAGTCCGGCAACCAGCCGGCGGCCGACCTGCACGACGCCCGCACCGGGCAGGTCGTCTGGCAGCGACCGGACAACGGGGGCGCCGAGGGTCCCGGCCGGGGCGTCGCCGCCGACGTCCACGCCGGCAGCCCCGGCGCCGAAGTCTGGGGCGCCGGCACCCACATGGGTGACCTCTACAGCGCCACCGGAGCCGTCGTCGGACGCCGGCCGTCCTCGGCGAACTTCCTCGTCTGGTGGGACGGCGACCCCGTCCGGGAACTGCTCGACGCCACCCGGATCGACAAGTACGGCACCGGCGGCGACACCCGCCTGCTGACCGCCAGCGGCGTGGCGTCGAACAACGGCAGCAAGTCCACGCCGGCGCTCTCCGCCGACCTGTTCGGCGACTGGCGGGAGGAGGTCGTCTGGCGCACCAGCGACAGCCGCGCCCTGCGGATCTACAGCACGCCCACGCCCACCGGCACCCGGATCCACACGCTCATGCACGACCCGCAGTACCGGGTCGCGGTCGCCTGGCAGAACACCGCCTACAACCAGCCCCCGCACCCGGGCTTCTTCATCGGCGACCGGATGGCCGCCCCGCCCACGCCCGACATCCACCTGCGCTGAGCGGTCTCCGGCCGGCGGCGGCGCCCCGTGGCGCTCCGTCGGCCGGTCACGCGGGTGAAAGCGTCGGCCGGTCGCGCGGGCGTCGGCCGGTCACGCGGATGAAACCGTCGGCTGGTCACGGAGGTGGAACAGGCACCGGGCCGCAGCTGCGGAATCCGCACAGCTGCGGCCCGGTGCCCCACACCGCGGCATCCCCGACCCGTCCCGACCGGGGATGCCGTACCACCACCGGGGACAAACCTAGGCGGGCCACGCGTCGCCCCGGTGACGCCGACGTGAAGATCGTGTTTCAGCCCTCGCGGCGCAGGCCACCGGCCACGTGCTCGGCGACCAGCTCGTACGAGCGCACCCGGTCGGCCACGTCGTACACCAGCGTGGTCAGCATCAGCTCGTCCGCGCCCGTGCGCGCCAGCAGCTCACCGAGCTGCCGCCGTACGGTCTCCGGGGAGCCCGTCGCCTGGCCCTCCCGGCGCTGGCGCACGAACTCGCGCTCGGCCTGCGTGTACGGGTAGGCCGCCGCCTCGTCCGGCGTCGACAGGGGCTCCGGCCGACCCGAGCGCAGCCGCAGGAACGACAGCGCCGCCGGCCCCGCCAGCCACTGCGCCCGCTCGTCGGTGTCCGCGCAGACCGCGTTGACGGCCACCATCGCGTACGGCTGCTCCAGCCATCTCGACGGCCGGAAGTGCTGCCGGTACAGCGCCAGCGCGGGCACCGTGTTCTGCGCGCTGAAGTGGTGCGCGAAGGAGAACGGCAGGCCCAGCAGCCCGGCCAGCTGGGCGCTGAACCCGCTGGAGCCGAGCAGCCAGACCGCCGGCTGCTCGCCCAGGCCGGGGGTGGCCGTGATCGGCCCCGGCCGCTCGCCGCTGAAGTAGTTCATCAGGTCCGCCAGCTCTCGGGGGAAGCCCTCCGCCGACAGCCCCTCCATGGTGCGGCGCAGCGCCAGCGCGGTCACCTGGTCGGTGCCCGGGGCGCGGCCGATGCCCAGGTCGATGCGGCCCGGGTGCAGCGCCTCCAGCGTGCCGAACTGCTCGGCCACCACCAGCGGCGCGTGGTTGGGCAGCATCACCCCGCCCGAGCCCAGCCGGATCGTCGACGTGTGCGCCGCCAGGTGCGCGAGCAGCACCGCCGGGGCGGAACTCGCGATCGCCGGCATGTTGTGGTGCTCGGCCACCCAGAACCGGCGGTACCCGAGTTCCTCCGTGCGCCGGGCCAGCTCGGTGGTGTGCCGCAGCGCCGCGCCGGCGGTGGCGCCGGCCGCGACGGGGGCAAGATCGAGAACAGACAGCGGTACGTTGGTCACACGGTGGGCCAACCCCGCCCACCTCGGGTTTGTTCCCCACGGCGACCGGGCTCACGGCGCCCGCCGGGCCTCACCCCATGCCGCGCGCCTGCTCGAAGATCAGGCTCGTCTGGGTGTGCAGCACCGCCGGGTCGACGGCCAGGTGGTCCAGCACGAAGTCCCGCAGCGCGTCCGCCGAGGCGGCCCGCACGTGCAGCACGTAGTCCTCCGCGCCCGCCACGTGGAACACCGCCACCACCCCCGGCAGCCGCACCGACCGGGCCCGGAACGCGTCCACCGCCGCCCGCTCGTGCGCGGTCAACCGCACCGACACCAGCGCCTGTAACGGCAACCCCACGGCGGCGGGGTCCACCTCCGCGTGGAACCCGCGGATGGCCCCGCACTCGCGCAGCGCGCGGGTGCGGGTCAGGCACGTCGAGGCGGCCACGCCGACCCGCTCGGCGAGGGCGTTGTTCGGCAGCCGGCCGTCGGCGGCCAGTTCCGACAGGATCGCGCGGTCGGTGTCGTCCAGGTCGGCGAACCGCCGCACATCATTCGTCGCGAGGGGCATACAGGCATCATCCACCGAATCGGTCAGCTCCGCCAAGGGCAATTACCGAATCATCTTCGAAACTGTTGCCTCCAGGCTGCGCTATGTTCGATCCTTCGGACATGACGACCGTGGACACCAGAGCCGTGCACGCCGGCCGCGACGACCTCGCCGCCCTCGGCGTCCACGTGCCGCCGATCGACTTCTCCACCACCAACCCGCTGCCGTCGGTCGATGCCGGCGGCGACGCGTACGAGGCCCTCGCCACCGGAGGCACCCTCCCCGCCGGCGGCAGCGCCGTCTACCAGCGCCTGTGGAATCCCACCGTGGCCCGCTTCGAGACCGCTCTCGCCGACCTCGAAGGCACCACCGACGCCGTCGCCTTCGCCAGCGGAATGGCCGCCCTCACCGCCACCCTGCTCGCCGCCACCCGGGACGGGAAGCGGCACATCGTCGCCGTCCGCCCCCTCTACGGCGGCACCGACCACGTGCTCGCCACCGGCCTGCTCGGCACCACCGTCACGTGGGCCCGCGCGGGGGAGGTCGCGGACGCCGTCCGCCCCGACACCGCCCTGGTGATCGCCGAGACCCCGGCCAACCCCACCCTCGACCTGGTCGACATCGCCGCCCTCGCCCGGGCCGCCGGCGACGTGCCGCTGCTCGTCGACAACACCGTCGCCACCCCCGTGCTCCAGCAGCCCGTCCGGCACGGCGCCACGCTCGTGCTGCACAGCGCCACCAAGAGCATCGGCGGCCACGGCGACGTCCTCGCCGGCGCGGTCGCCTGCGACGCCGACTGGGCCGCCCGGCTGCGCCAGGTCCGCGCGCTCACCGGCGCGATCCTGCACCCCCTCGGCGCGTATCTGCTGCACCGCGGCCTGCAGACCCTGCCGGTGCGGGTGCGCGCCCAGCAGGCCGGCGCCGAGAAGCTCGCCGCCTGGCTCGCCAACCACCCCGCCGTCGCGCAGGTGCACCACCCGTCGCTGCACGACCCCGCCGGGCTCGTCGGACGGCAGATGAGCGGCCCGGGCAGCCTCCTCGCCTTCGAGGTACGCGGCGGCGCGACCGCCGCGGCCGCCGTCGCGAACGCCTGCCGGCTGATCACGCACGCGGTGTCGCTGGGCGGCGTGGACACCCTCATCCAGCACCCGGCCTCGCTGACCCACCGGCCCGTGGAGGGGGAGGCCAAGCCGTGCGGCGGCCTGCTGCGCATCTCCGTCGGCCTGGAGGACCCGGAGGACCTGCGCGCGGACCTGGCCCAGGCCCTCGCCGAACTCGGCTGACCCGCACCGACGCCGTCGTTCGCCCGCGTTGCCGCGAGTGTCGTCCTGGCGCACGGGAGTGGAACGCCACGGGTGCCAACGAGCCCCGGTGACACCCGTGGCGTTCCACCCGTGGGAGGGACCGGGGCGCGGTCAGGACTTCGGGCCGACGTGGCGATCGAGGGCGGCGACGGCGTCCCGGCGGGCCACGGAGAGGGAGTTGCGGCGGTTCATCCGCCAGGCGATGCCGAGCAGGTCCAGCGCCCACTGGCAGAGGCCCATGATGTCGGCCGACTCGTTGACGAACATGTAGCGCGGGTAGACGTAGCTCCTGCCGCGCGTCGTCACCCGGTTGGTGACGCGGCACCCGTCGGAGTGGAACAGGCCCCGCAGGAAGTCGCCGGGTCGCGCCGTGAGGATTTCCCGCTGCCAGTCGGCGAGGGCGATCTGACGCTCGTGCTTCTTGCCGGGACCGTGCTGTGGGAACAGGCACGGCCAGTGTTTGCCCGGTGCTCTGGACCGCCACGCAGCCCTGCTTCTGGATTCGCTGGACCTTGTTGGCGAGCACCGCCTTCATCGCGACGTCGCAGGCGTCGATGAGATCAGGCCATGCGTCGGCGCAGTAGATGCGCAGGACGGGAACCCGGTCGCTGGTGACCAGATGACCGTCCCCGAGGTAGAGACCGAGCAGGTAGGAGTAGGCCGGGGGATCAGGCGGATTGCCGACCCGAGGGGAACAGCGGAAACAACGGGCGGCGGTGCCGACCATGACCGGCTCGGGCCGGTCGACGCACCAGTGCCAGACGGTGCTGTAGGGCAGGGACAGGTCCCGGGCGACCGACCGGATGTTGCTGCCGCGAGCGCGGAGGGCGCGGGCTCGCGCCCGCATCTCAGGTGGGTGCACCTGCGCATCATCGAACAGGTGTATGACAGGTGTGCCGGGAGCGGGATTCGAACCCGCAAGCCCTTTCGGGCAGAAGTGTTTGAGACTTCCGTGTATGCCGTTCCACCATCCCGGCGAGTGCGGCTTACTGTACCCGACTACGCTCGTGCGGGAGCATGGGTGGTAGCCGTGCCGGGAACGATGGTGGGAGTGGCTCGTGGCCGAGACGCAGACGGACGTCGAGCGCAGGCGCGTTCTGATCGCCGAGGACGAGGCGCTGATCCGGCTGGACCTCGCCGAGATGCTCGTCGAGGAGGGGTACGAGGTCGTCGGCGAGGCCGGTGACGGGGAGACCGCCGTCCGGCTGGCCGAGGAGCTGAAGCCGGATCTGGTCATCCTCGACATCAAGATGCCGATCATGGACGGGCTGGCGGCGGCGGAGCGGATCGCCGGCGCCCGGATCGCCCCGGTGATCATCCTGACCGCGTTCAGCCAGCGTGACCTGGTGGAGCGGGCGCGGGCGGCCGGCGCGATGGCGTACCTCGTGAAGCCCTTCCAGAAGAGTGACCTGGTGCCGGCGGTGGAGATCGCGCTGTCGCGCTACTCGGAGATCGCCGCCCTGGAGGCGGAGGTCGCGGGGCTGACCGACCGGCTGGAGATCCGCAAGACGGTCGAGCGCGCCAAGGGCGCGCTGATGACGACCTACGGGATGACCGAGCCCCAGGCGTTCAAGTGGATCCAGCGCACGGCGATGGACCACCGGATGACCATGAAGGAGGTCGCCGAGCGGATCCTCGCCGAGACCGCCGGCGGCGAGGTCGCCCAGCCCGCCTCCTGACCCCTCCCGGGACGACGCGACACGCCGTAGGGGGCACGGGGGACTCCTCACGGGACGGGTTGATCGATAACATCTGATCCGTGTGGACCCGGCGGATGGTGGCGGTGCTCGGTGTCCTCGCGGTGCTGCTGGCCGGCTGCGACCGGGCCCCGGCGGAGCCCGAGGACGAGCCGCTGCGCCCGCGGTGGCAACCGCTGACCCTGCCGACGCCGGCGGGCGTGCCCGGCCGGCCGCTGCTGCGCGACGCCGTGGCCTGCGCCGGCACGTGGTACGTGGTCGGCGGGCTGGCCGACGCGGCGGGGGAGACCCGGCCGGCGGCCTGGCGCAGCACCGACGGCGTGTCCTGGACGGCGCTGGCGCTGGCCCCGTCGAGCCACTACGGCCGCCAGCACGTGCTCTACGCGGCCGCGTGCCGCGACGGTCGGCTGGCGGCGCTCGGCGCGAAGAACGGCGGCGCGCACGGCAATCCGCGCACGGGCACCTGGTCGCAGGCGCCGGGCGGGCAGCTGCGGGAGGCGCCGGCCCCCTTCGAGCTGTACGGGGGTCCTCGCGCGGTGAGCGTGGCACGGCTGGCGGCGGGACCGGCCGGCTGGCTGATCGCCGGGGCGCGGGTCGACGGGGCGGCGGTCTGGACGTCGCCCGACGGCGAGCGGTTCACGGTCCGGGAGGGCGTGGCGGAGCTCGCCGGCGACGGGCGGGGCCGGACGGTCGCGTACGACGCGGCGGCCCTGCCGTCGGGCTGGTGGGTGGTGGGGGCGCTGCTGTCCCCCGGCGCGACGGCGCTGGCGCCCCTGGCGTGGAGTTCGACCGACGGTCGGGCCTGGCGGCGGGTGGCGCTGCCGGTGCCGGACGGGCGTGGCCAGGCGCAGCGGGTGGCGTCGGTCGACGGCGCGGTGGTGGCCCTCGGCCCGGTGCGCGACGGGTTCGCGGTCTGGCGGCTGGCGGGCGACGAGTGGCGTCGGGTCGGCGGCTTCGGCGTGGCCGGTCCGGGGGTGTCCTCGGTCGACGCCCTGGTGCCCGTCGGGCGGCAGCTGGTCGCGGTGACGGGGGACGGCGGTGGTCACGGGCTGTGGCTCTCTGCCGATTCGGGGGATTCGTGGCGACGGATGGCCATGCCTGCCGCCGTACCGGATGGTGGGGACACCGCCGTGTCGGTCGCCTCGCAGGGTGATCGACTGTTGGTGGTGTCCGACGACGGTGCAGCGTCCCGTGCCTGGTCAGCCGGGTTGCCGGCCGCCGATCGGTAGGGGGTGCATGGCGCTGGACCCGTTACCGACGAAACGAAGGTGAGGGGCTTTCCCGGCCGACGGTTCTTACAGCGATCGTTTCGAATCCGCCACGGCGTGTAACGGTTCGGTCAACCCGCTCCCCTGGGGCTTTCGTCACAGCTCAAAGGTGGGATAGCGTCCGGCCCCAGACCGGCGACGACGGTCTGGTTCGTCCGCCCCCGCAAGGGCCAATCGGCAGCGGGTGGTTCGGACCATTGGACGGAGGAGGGTTCGGGCCTTGAGGCAGAAGCTCGCGCGCGTTATCGGTGGGGTCGCCATGGTGGCGCTCGTCGCCGGCGGCACGGCATGCTCCAGTAGCGACGACGCGGCGTCCGGTGGCGACGCCTGCGGCAACAAGATCGCGTTCTTCGGCGCGCTGACCGGCCCGTCGGCGGCGCTCGGCATCAACGAGAACAACGGCGTCAAGCTGGCGGTCGACAAGTACAACAAGGAGAACGCCGACTGCAAGGTCGAGCTTGTTCCCCTGGACTCGCAGGGCAGCCCGGACCAGGCCCCGGGTCTGGCCCAGAAGGCCATCGACGACACCAAGATCCTCGGCATCGTCGGCCCGGCCTACTCGGGTGAGTCGGAGGCCGCCGGTCCGCTCTTCAACGAGGCCGGTCTGGTCACCATCACCCCCTCCGCGACCCGCCCGAGCCTCTCGGAGCAGGGCTGGAAGACCTTCTTCCGCGCGGTCGGCAACGACTTCAGCCAGGGCCCGGCCGCCGGCAACTACATCAAGAACGTGCTGAAGGCCGACAAGGTCTTCGTCATCGACGACCAGTCCGCGTACGGCGCCGGCCTCGCCGACGAGGTCAAGAAGCTCCTCGGCCCCGCGGTCGTCGGCTCCGACAAGGTCCAGGGCGAGGGCAAGCAGACCGAGTTCTCCGCCGTGGTCACCAAGGTCAAGGCCGCGAACGTCAACGCGGTCTTCTACGGCGGCTACTACCAGGAGGCCGGCCTGATCCGCAAGCAGCTCACCGCTGCCGGGGTCACCGCTCCGATGATCGCCGGCGACGGCGTGAACGACGCCGCCTACATCACCTCCGCGGGCGCGGCGGCGGCCGAGGGCACCATCCTCACCTGCCCGTGCCAGCCGGCCGCCGAGGCGCGCGGCACCTTCGTGCAGGAGTTCAAGGCCCTCAACGGGACCGACCCGGGCACCTACAGCGACACGGCCTACGACGCGGCGAACATCCTGCTCGCCGGCATCAAGGCGGGCAAGACCACCCGTGAGGGCCTGCTGGAGTTCGTGAAGGGCTACAGCGGCGAGGGCGTCGCGGCGAGCTACAAGTTCGTCGAGGGCGGCGAGCTCGACCCGGCGCAGGTGAAGGTCTGGGCCTTCAAGGTCAAGGACGGCAAGGTCGTTCCGGACCAGGAGATCCCGAAGTCCTGACGCCGGTCGCTGCTACAGCGATTGAGTTGTGATCGCGGGTGCGGCCGGGAGCTCGCTCCCGGCCGCACCCCATTTTTCTCTCCAGACCCTGATGGAGCGTCCCTCCCTTGAACTTCGACGGACTGTTCTCCAACTTCGGAGAACTCACCACGACCGGCCTGACGCAGGGCGCGATCTACGCCCTGGTCGCGCTGGGCTACACGCTGGTCTACGGCGTGCTGAAACTCATCAACTTCGCCCACTCCGAGGTCTTCATCGCCGGCGCGTTCTTCGCGATCTGGACCTGGAACTGGTTCGGGCTCGACCAGAACTCGCAGGTCAACGGCATCGGGTCGATCATCTTCTACCTGCTTGTGGCGATGGTCGTCGCGGCGATCGCCTCGGCGACCACCGCGACGCTCATCGAGCGGGTGGCCTACCGGCCGCTGCGTAAGCGCAACGCACCGCCGCTGGCCTTCCTCATCACCGCGATCGGCGCGTCCATCGCCATCGCCGAGGCGTTCGGCATCTGGACCCGCCGCCGCCCCGAGGGCGCACCGTCGCTGGTCAGCTCCAAGCCGCTGTTCGAGATCTTCGGCGTGCCGATCGACGCGGTGCAGCTGCTGACCATCGGCGCCGCGCTGACGATGATGATCGCGCTGGACATGTTCATCAACCGCAGCCGCGTCGGCCGCGGCATCCGGGCGGTCGCCCAGGACGCCAACACCGCCGCGCTGATGGGCGTGAACAAGGACCGGATCATCATGATGGTCTTCATCGCCGGCGGCAGCATGGCCGGCGTCGCCGGCCTGCTCTACGACGTGCGGATCCAGACCCTCACCTACAGCGTCGGCTTCCTGCTCGGCCTCAAGGCCTTCACCGCCGCGGTGCTCGGCGGCATCGGTAACCTGCGTGGCGCGCTCGTCGGCGGCCTGCTGCTGGGCGTGGTGGAGAACTACGCCTCCGGCCTGTTCGGCACGCAGTGGAAGGACTTCGCCGCCTTCGCACTGCTGGTGGTGCTGCTGATGTTCCGGCCGACCGGTCTGCTGGGCGAGTCGCTGGGGAGGGCACGGGCATGACGACCGTTCTGGAGAAGGTGCGCTCCGGCCGCGAGGCGGCCGGGGAGCGGTGGCGCGGCGCGCCGCGCTGGGTGCGCTGGGCGCTGCTGGCCGCGGTGATCGTGTTCTTCTACGCGCTGCCGAACAAGGAGTTCTACCAGTACCTCGGGCCGATCCCGACCCCCGGCGCGAACTTCACCCAGGTGATGTTCACCGTCTCGATCTACGTGCTGCTGGCCGTCGGTCTGAACATCGTGGTCGGCTTCGCCGGCCTGCTCGACCTCGGCTACTTCGGCTTCTTCGCCGTCGGCGCGTACACCGTGGCGGTGCTGACCTCGCCGAGCAGCGACCTCAAGACGCTGTGGCCGTGGCTGCTGGCGGTGCCGGTGGCGATCGCCCTGACGATGGTCTCCGGCGTGATGCTCGGTACGCCGACCCTGCGGCTGCGGGGCGACTACCTGGCGCTGGTGACGCTCGGCTTCGCCGAGATGATCCGCATCGGTGCGGTCAGCTCCGAGTTCCTCAAGGGCCAGCGGGGCTTCAACCAGATTCCGCACCCGCCCGGCCAGTACGCCGACGGCAAGCCGTTCTTCGGCGTGCTCGACGCGCGGCCGTACTACTGGCTGGTGCTCACGGTGATCATCCTGGTGGTCATCGGGGTGCGGAACCTGACCCACAGCCGGGTCGGGCGCGCCTGGATCTCCATCCGCGAGGACGAGGACGCCGCGCAGCTCATGGGCGTGCCGACGTTCAAGTTCAAGCTGTGGGCGTTCGCCGCGGGCGCCGCGATCGCCGGCCTGGCCGGCGCGTTGTTCGCGGGCAAACAGAACTTCGTCAACTCGCAGAACTTCGAGCTGCTGAACTCGATCATCATCCTGGCCGCGGTCATCTTCGGTGGCTCCGGCAACATCGTCGGCGCGATCGTCGGCGGTGGTCTGGTGGCGTACATGATCGAGCGGTTCCGCGGCATCGAGATGTTCGGCGTCGAGCTGTACGAGTACCGGTTCCTGTTCTTCGGCCTGGTGCTGGTGGTCATGATGATCTTCCGGCCGGAGGGTCTGATCCCCAACCGACGACGTGCGGCGGAGTTCAAGGATCGCCGCAAGGAGGTGACCGTCGGTGAGTGACACCGAGCTGACGCCGACCGTTCCGGCGCAGGCCGGCGCGCCGGCAGTGGAGGCGGTGCCCACCCGGGAACCGCTGCTGGAGGTCGACAACGTCACGCTGCGCTTCGGCGGCGTGGTCGCCCTGAACCAGGTGGACTTCACCCTCTACAAGGGCGAGATCCTCGGTCTGATCGGCCCGAACGGCGCCGGCAAGACCACCTGCTTCAACGCCATGACCGGCATCTACCAGCCCACCGAGGGTGAGATCCGGTTCCGCGGTCAGAGGATCAGCGGCAAGAAGCGGCACCACATCACCAAGATGGGCATGGCGCGGACGTTCCAGAACATCCGCCTCTTCCCGGAGATGACCGCGCTGGAGAACGTCCAGGTCGGTGCCGACGCGCACCACAAGACCAGTGTCGTCTCCGCGCTGTTCCGCCTGCCGCGGCACTGGAAGGAGGAGCGGGAGGGCCGGGAGAAGGCCGAGCGCCTGCTGGAGTTCGTCGGCATCCGCAAGCGGATGCACGAGTTCGCCCGCAACCTCTCCTACGGCGAGCAGCGGCGGCTGGAGATCGCCCGCGCGCTGGCCACCGACCCCGTGCTGCTCTGCCTGGACGAGCCGGCCGCCGGCTTCAACCCGGCGGAGAAGGAGGAACTGCTCCAGCTCATCCGGCAGATCCGGGACACCGGCGTGACCGTGCTGCTCATCGAGCACGACATGCGCCTGGTCATGGGGGTCACCGACCGGATCGTGGTGCTGGAGTTCGGAAAGAAGATCGCCGACGGGCTGCCCGCCGAGGTGCGGGAGAACCCGAAGGTGATCGCGGCGTACCTGGGGGTGCCGGACGATGCTGCTTGAGATCGACGATGTGAGCCTGCTCTACGGGCGGATCCAGGCGCTGCACGGCATCAGCCTGACGGTGGACGAGGGCGAGATCGTCGCCCTGATCGGCGCCAACGGCGCCGGCAAGTCGACCACGATGCGGGCGATCTCCGGGATCCGGCCGGTCGCCAGCGGCAGCATCCGGTTCAACGGTGAGGACATCACGAAGCTCCGGGCGGACCTGCGGGTCCGGCGGGGGCTGTGCCAGGCCCCCGAGGGCCGGGGGATCTTCCCGGGCATGACGGTGCTGGAGAACCTGGACATGGGCGCGTACACGCGCCGTGACCGGGCCGGCATCGCCCAGGACCTCGACCGGGTGCTGGGGCTCTTCCCGCGCCTGGCCGAGCGGCGCAAGCAGCAGGGCGGCACCCTCTCGGGCGGTGAGCAGCAGATGCTGGCGGTCGGGCGGGCGCTGATGAGCCGGCCGAAGCTGCTGCTGCTCGACGAGCCCTCGATGGGTCTGGCCCCGATGCTGATCCAGCAGATCTTCGACATCATCGTCGAGATCAACCAGCAGGGCACCACCGTCCTGCTGGTGGAGCAGAACGCCCAGCAGGCGCTGGCCCGCGCCCACCGGGCGTACGTGCTGGAGACCGGCCGGATCGTCAAGAGCGGCACCGGCGCCGAGCTGCTGCACGACCCGGCGGTCAAAGAGGCCTACCTCGGCGTGGCCTGACCGGCCGTCACCCCTCATCGCAAGGAGTACCCCATGTTCCTCATCAGTGGTGGCCGCCGGGCCGCCCTCGGCGTCACCGGCGCCGCGCTGCTCGCCCTCTCGCTGGCCGGCTGCGGCGAGAAGGAGAACACCGAGCAGCCCGGCGCCGGCCCGAGCGTCACCGCCGCCGCCGACTCGGCGCTGGCGGCGAAGGTGCCCGACGCCATCAAGGCCGACGGCGTGATCAAGGTCGGCACCGACTCGACGTACGCCCCGGCGGAGTTCCTCGACGCCGACGGCAAGACGGTGGTCGGCTTCGACATCGAGCTGTTCAACGCGGTCGCGCAGAAGCTCGGCCTTAAGGCCGAGTACGAGTCGGCGCCGTTCGACGCGATCCTGCCGGGCGTGGACTCGGGCAAGTACGAGGTCGGCGTCTCGTCGTTCACCATCAACGCCGACCGGATGAAGACCGTCAACATGGTCAGCTACTACTCGGCCGGCACCCAGTGGGCGACCAAGGCCGGCAACCCGGCCAAGGTCGACACCGAGAACGCCTGCGGCAAGAAGATCGCCGTGCAGGTCGGCACCGTGCAGCTCGACGACATCACCGCCCGGTCGAAGAAGTGCACCGACGCCGGCAAGCCGGCCATCACCATCGACCAGTACCAGGCGCAGAGCGACGCCACCGCCGCGGTGGTCAGCGGCAAGGACGACGCCATGCTGGCCGACTCCCCGGTCGGGGCGTACGCGGTGAAGCAGAGCAACGGCCAGCTGGAGCTGCTCGGCGACATCTACGAGTCGGCCCCGTACGGCTACGCGGTGAAGAAGGACCAGGCCGCGTTCGCCGAGGTGCTCAAGGAGGCCGTCGCGGCGGTCATCGCCGACGGCTCGTACGAGGGCGCGCTGAAGAAGTGGGGCGTCGAGGGCGGCGCCATCACGACTCCGGCGCTGAACCCGACCAGCTGACAATGTCGGTCGAAACAGGAACACCCGAGCGGGCACGGCCGGAACCCATCCGCGCCGTGCCCGTGCGGCATCCCGGGCGGTGGGTCGCCGTCGCCGTGATCGGGGTGCTGGTGGCCATGTTCGTCCACCTGCTGGTGACGAACAAGGCGTTCAACTGGTCCTTCATGGTCGACGAGATGTTCCGCCCGCCGATCATGGAGGGGGTACGCGGCAGCCTCGCGCTGCTCGTGACCTCCATGCTGATCGGCATCGTGCTGGGCGTCGTCATCGCCATCATGCGGCTGTCGGAGAACCCGATCCTGCGCGGCGTCGCCTGGGCGTACACCTGGTTCTTCCGGGCGGTGCCCCGGCTGGTGCTGGCGATCCTCTTCGGCAACCTGGGCATCCTCTGGGCGCGCATCGAGTTCGGGCTGCCCTTCGACCGGCAGATCGGCGCCCTGTTCGGGGTCGACGACTTCGAGGCGCGGCTGTTCGGCTTCTCGGCGGTGGACATCCTCACCGGGTTCGTCGCCGGCATGCTGGCGCTGGGCCTGTCAGAGGCCGCCTACATGGCGGAGATCGTCCGGGCCGGCATCCAGTCGGTCGACGAGGGTCAGACGGAGGCCGCGCAGGCCCTCGGTCTGAAGCGGTCGCAGATCCTGCGCCGCATCGTGCTGCCGCAGGCCATGCGGGTGATCGTCCCGCCGACCGGCAACGAGACCATCGCCATGCTCAAGGACACCTCGCTGGTGGCCTTCGTGCCGGTCTCGATGGAGCTGTTCTTCCAGCTCAGAGCCGTGAGTAGCCGTACCTACCAGGTCGTCCCGATGCTGGTCGCGGCGACCATCTGGTATCTGCTGCTGACCAGCGTGCTGCTGGTCGGGCAGTACTACCTGGAGCGGCACTTCTCCAAGGGCGTCGGGCGCAGCGCGCGGGCGAAGACCAAGCTGCGGGGGATCGCGGCCGAGAGCGGCGGCACGACCGGGAAGGCGGGCGGCGCATGACCGAGCTGACGGTGCCGGCGCAGGCCGGCGGACCGGCGGTGGAGTCCGGGCCGATGGTCCGGGCCGAGCAGGTACACAAGTCGTTCGGGTCGATCGAGGTGCTCAAGGGCATCGACCTGGAGGTCCGCAGCGGCGAGGTGTGCTGCCTGCTGGGCCCCTCCGGCTCCGGCAAGTCGACGTTCCTGCGCTGCATCAACCACCTGGAGAAGATCAACGCCGGTCGCATCTGGGTGGACGGCGACCTGATCGGCTACCGCGAGCGCGGCGGCAAGCTGCACGAGATGCGCGAGTCCGACGTCGCCGCCCAGCGCCGGGCGATCGGCATGGTGTTCCAGCGGTTCAACCTCTTTCCGCACATGACCGCCCTGCAGAACGTCGCCGAGGCGCCGGTGCTGCTGGGCCGGGAGAAGAAGGCCGCCGCCCGGGACCGGGCCGCCGCGCTGCTGGAGCGGGTGGGGCTGGGCGACAAGCTCGGCAACTACCCGAGCCAGCTCTCCGGCGGCCAGCAGCAGCGGGTGGCGATCGCCCGGGCGCTGGCGATGCAGCCGAAGCTGATGCTCTTCGACGAGCCGACCAGCGCGCTCGACCCGGAGCTGGTCGGCGAGGTGCTCGACGTGATGAAGGACCTCGCCCGTGACGGCATGACGATGATCGTGGTCACCCACGAGATCGGCTTCGCCCGCGAGGTCGGCGACTCGCTGGTCTTCATGGACGGCGGCGTCGTGGTCGAGTCCGGCGTCCCCCGCGAGGTGATCGCCAACCCCCGGCACGACCGGACGAAGGCGTTCCTGGCCAAGGTGCTCTGAGGCGGATTGCCGGCGCGGCCCCGTCCGGGCCGCGCCGGCGCCCCGTGCCGGTGGCGTCCGTCGCGATGGCGTCGCGTGCCGGTCGGGTCGCGCGCCGGTCCGTCGCGTGCCGATCGCGTCCGTCGCGTGTCGCGTCCGTGCCGGTGTCCGGGAGTGTCGGAGCGGGCGGCTAGAGTCGCTGCCGTGACAGCTACGACGCCGCGCCTGCTCCTCGTCGACGGACACTCCCTGGCATACCGGGCCTTCTTCGCCCTGCCGGTGGAGAACTTCTCCACCACGACGGGGCAGCCGACCAACGCCGTCTACGGCTTCACCTCCATGCTGATCAACGTGCTGCGCGACGAGCAGCCGACGCACATCGTGGTCGCCTTCGACGTCTCCCGCCGCTCCTTCCGCACGGAGAAGTACGCGGAGTACAAGGCCGGCCGCAGCGAGACCCCGACCGACTTCAAGGGCCAGGTCAGCCTGGTCAAGGAGGTCCTCGCGGCGCTGCGCATCCCGGTGGTGGAGAAGGAGGGCTACGAGGCCGACGACATCATCGCCACCCTCGCCTGCCAGGCCCGCGACCAGGGCATGTCCGTGCTGATCAGCACGGGCGACCGGGACGCCTTCCAGCTCGTCGGCGACCGGGTCACGGTGCTCTACCCGCGCAAGGGCGTCTCCGACCTGGCCCGGATGGACCCGGCGGCGATCGAGGCGAAGTACGGCGTGGCCCCGGAGCGCTACCGCGACCTGGCCGCCCTGGTCGGCGAGACCAGCGACAACCTGCCCGGCGTCCCGGGCGTCGGCCCGAAGACCGCCGCGAAGTGGATCAACCTCTACGGCGGGGTCGACGGGGTCGTCGCGCGGGCCGACGAGATCAAGGGCAAGGCCGGCGACAGCCTGCGCGAGCGGCTCGCCGACGTGATCCGCAACTACGAGATCAACTGCCTCGTCTCCGACGTGGAGCTGCCACTGCGCCCCGAGGAGACGCGCTGGGAGGGATGGGACCGCGAGGCCGTCCACCAGGTCTTCGACACCCTCGAGTTCCGCATCCTGCGGGACCGGCTCTACCAGTACCTGGAGGCGGTGGAGCCGGAGGCCGAGTCCGGCTTCGACCTGACCGGCGAGGTGCTCACCGAGCCCGGCGCGCTCGCCGGGTGGCTGGAGACGCACGCGCCGGCCGACACCCCGGTGGGCGTGGCGGCGAAGCTCGACACCGGCCCCAACCGCCGGCACACCGCCTCGGTGACCGGGCTTGCGCTGGCCACCGCCGGCGGCGCGGCGGCCTGGGTCGACCCCGCCACCCTGGAGCCCGCCGACGAGGCGGCCCTGGCGGCCTGGCTGGCCGACGCCGGGCGGCCCAAGGTGCTGCACGACAGCAAGCCGGCGGTGCTGGCGTTCGCCGCGCACGGCTGGAGCCTGGAGGGCATCCTGCGCGACACCCAGATCGCCGCCTACCTGGCCCGCCCCGACCAGCGCTCCTACGACCTGACCGACCTCGCCCTGCGCTACCTGCACCGCGAGCTGCGGGTCGACGCCCCCGAGACCGGCCAGCTCACCCTGGAGGGGCTCGGCAACGACGCCGAGGCGGAGCAGAACCTCATGCTCCAGGCCCGCGCCACCCTCGACCTGGCCGACGCGATCGACGCCGAGCTGTCCCGCGACGGCGAGCAGTCGGCGCGGCTGATGGCGGGGGTGGAGCTGCCGCTGATGCGGGTGCTCGCCGGCATGGAACGCACCGGCATCGCCGCCGACACCGACTACCTCTCCGAGCTGGAGGCGCACTTCGCCGCCGAGGTGAAGGCCGCCGCCCAGGGGGCGTACGAGGCGGTCGGCCGGGAGTTCAACCTCGGTTCGCCGAAGCAGTTGCAGGAGATCCTCTTCGTCGAACTGGGGCTGCCCAAGACCAAGAAGATCAAGACCGGCTACACCACCGACGCCGACGCCCTGCAGTGGCTGCACGCGCAGAACCCGCACCCCGTGCTGACCCACCTGCTGCGCCACCGGGACGTGGCGAAGCTCAAGACGACCGTCGACGGGCTGCTCAAGTCGGTCTCCGACGACGGCCGCATCCACACCACCTTCAACCAGACGGTGGCGGCCACCGGCCGGCTCTCCTCGACCGAGCCCAACCTGCAGAACATCCCGATCCGCACCGAGGAGGGCCGGCGCATCCGCCGCGCCTTCGTGGTGGGGGAGGGCTACGAGTGCCTGCTCACCGCCGACTACAGCCAGATCGAGATGCGGATCATGGCGCACCTGTCGTCGGACGACGCGCTGATCGAGGCGTTCAACTCCGGGGCCGACTTCCACGCCGTCACCGCCTCGTCGGTCTTCGGGGTGCCGGTGGGCGAGGTGACCGCCGACCAGCGGCGCAAGATCAAGGCGATGAACTACGGCCTGGCGTACGGGCTGAGCGCGTTCGGCCTCTCCCAGCAGCTCGGGATCACCGCCGAGGAGGCGCGCGGGCTGATGGAGGACTACTTCGCCGGGTTCGGCGGGGTGCGCGACTACCTCCAGGAGGTCGTCGCCCGCGCCCGCCACGACGGCTACACCTCGACGATCCTGGGTCGGCGGCGTTACCTGCCCGACCTGGTCAGCGACAACCGGCAGCGCCGGGAGATGGCCGAGCGGATGGCGCTCAACGCCCCCATCCAGGGCTCGGCGGCCGACATCATCAAGGTCGCCATGCTGCACGTCGACACGGCGCTGGGCGAGGCGGGCCTGCGCTCGCGGATGCTGCTGCAGGTGCACGACGAGCTGGTCTTCGAGGTCGCCCCGGGCGAACGGGAGGCCCTGGAGGCGCTGGTGCGCCGCGAGATGGGTGCGGCGCACCCGCTGTCGGTGCCGCTGGAGGTCTCCGTGGGCGAGGGGCGGGACTGGAACAGCGCCGACCACTGATCCCTCCGGGTGGGGTTTCCGGGGCAGCCCGACCCGCTCCGGGCGGTCAGGCCCGACCCCCGCGTGGGTCGGGCTGCCCCGGAAACCCTGCCGTGCGCGTGGTGGTCTGCCGGACTTCGACGTACCGGGTCGGCGTGAGCCCGGTCCGCGCCGCCGCGGCACCTGTCAGGGCCGGTCGGACCGGGCCCCTGTCGCCAGGGTCGCGGTCACCTGAGGGGGTCGTGGCCCCAGTTCATCAGCGACCAGCGCCACTTCGTGTCGCGGACGTCGCCGGAGGGGCGCTGGGCCATGTGCCGGCGGACGTAGCCGACGACCTTGCGCATGTGCCGGTAGTCGCCCTCGGAGAGTTCGGCACGCCTGCGCCGCAGCAGGCTGATGATCTTCCGGCCGGACTCGTGCCCGACCGACTCGCCGCCGCCGGAGCGCCCACCCTTGTGCCAGCCGACCTGCTTCGACTCGTCGGTCTCCAGCCAGGTCGACAGCTCGGCCGGCTTCATGTTCACCGCCTCGGTGAACTCCCGGTAGGTGTCCCGGTCCTGGTCATCGGTGCTCATGGCGCAACACCTCCGGCCGGTGCGCGACGTCGCGCCCCGAGTCGTCGTTGCGGATGCGGTACTGCGGTTCGTCGGCGGACGCGTTCACGGTGTGCCCGCGTACGTGCGTCCGTTCGGTGATCTTCTCCTTCACCACGCCGTACGCCCGGCCGCTGTGGCTGGCCCAGGAGACGTGGTCGCCCTCGCGGAACTCGTTCTGCTCGGCCATGCCGCGCGGGTACCCGGCGTCGATGTCCCGAAACGACGGCCGGCGGCCGGGCGGGCCGGCCCACCGGCGGGGTCCGCAGGTGTCCGGGCGGTCCGGCCAACCCGCGCCCGGTGTCAGCCGGCGGGCTTCTGAGCGACGAAGATGGCGGTGCCGGGGAAGAGCCGACCGCGCAGCGGGCTCCACTGCCCCCAGATCCCCTCGTGCCCCTCGGGCCACTCCGGCTCCAGCACGTCGGCCAGGCGGAACCCGGCGCCCACGATCTCCCGGACCCGGTCGCCGAGGGTGCGGTGCTGCTCGACGTAGGTGGCCTCGCCCGCCTCGTCCTGTTCCACGTAGGGGGAGCGGTCGAAGTACGAGTGCACGGCCGTCAGCCCGCCCTCGCCGGGATCGTCGAGGAAGATCCACCGCATCGGGTGGGTCACCGAGAACACCCACCGGCCCCCGGGACGCAGCACCCGGAACACCTCGCGCATGACCGCCGCCGAGTCGGCCACGAAGGGGACCGCCCCGAACGCCGTGCAGGCCGTGTCGAAGGCGGCGTCGGCGAAGGGCAGCGCCAGCGCGTCGGCCTGCACCAGCGGCACGGGTACGCCGGTGCGCCCGGCGGCCAGCGCCGCGTGCCGCAGCATCCCGGCGGACAGGTCCAGGGCGACCGGCCTGGCCCCCTGGGTGGCGAGCCACCGCGCGGCTGCGGCGGCCCCGCAGCCGAGCTCCAGCACCCGCCGCCCGGCGAGGTCGCCGAGCAGCCGTACGTCGGCCTCCCGCACGCCCTCGGGGCACCAGACGAAGTCCAGGTCGCCGAGGAAGCGGCCGTGTTCGGCCTGGTAGTCGTCGGCGTCGGCGTCCCACCAGCGGCGGTTCGCCCGGCGGGCCTCGGCGTCGCCGACCCGGCGCCGGGTCACCCGGCTGTCGTCATCCACCCGCTCACGCTAGCCCCGGTCGGGCCGTGGGCCGGCCGACCCCCGCGGTGCGGCGGACAGTGTCCGGCGCTACCGTTCATCCTGATGCTCCTGTGACGGACGCGACATCTGGGACGGCTTCCGACCGATATCTCCGCTTTCGCAGTTGACGAGGCGGCGAGAGGGCGGGAGGGCTTGCACGCTGTGGTAATGCAGCGGGTAGGCTAGACGATGCGCTCGCGGATCGTGTGCCTCGGCAGGGAGCAGGTGCGCGGTCTCCGGGACCACTGGCGGAGCCACATCCATGATCTCACGCGATGATCTTTCGGTGTGCCCGGAGTGTGCCCGGCGACGGATCCGCTGGCGCGAACAGGTCACCGCGACACACCAGCCTGCTGTGACACACCATCCGACCGGAGCAACCGCCCACATGACGAGCAGCATCGAGGCCCCCTCGAGCGCCACCCGGGTCACCCACGACGATCTCGGTTCCGAGGAGGCTTTCCTCGCCGCGATCGACGAGACCATCAAGTACTTCAATGACGGCGACATTGTCGAAGGCACCGTCGTCAAGGTCGATCGGGACGAGGTCCTGCTCGACATCGGCTACAAGACCGAGGGTGTCATCCCCTCTCGGGAGTTGTCGATCAAGCACGACGTGGACCCGGCCGAGGTCGTTTCGGTTGGTGACCACATCGAGGCCCTGGTCCTCCAGAAGGAGGACAAGGAGGGTCGTCTGATCCTCTCCAAGAAGCGGGCGCAGTACGAGCGGGCCTGGGGCACCATCGAGAAGATCAAGGACGAGGACGGCGTCGTCCGCGGCTCGGTCATCGAGGTGGTCAAGGGCGGTCTCATCCTCGACATCGGGCTGCGCGGCTTCCTGCCCGCGTCCCTGGTCGAGATGCGTCGGGTGCGTGACCTGCAGCCGTACGTGGGCCGTGAGCTCGAAGCCAAGATCATCGAGCTGGACAAGAACCGCAACAACGTGGTCCTGTCCCGCCGGGCCTGGCTGGAGCAGACGCAGTCCGAGGTGCGCACCGAGTTCCTCAACAAGCTGCAGAAGGGCCAGGTCCGCAAGGGCGTCGTGTCCTCGATCGTCAACTTCGGCGCGTTCGTCGACCTGGGCGGCGTGGACGGCCTGGTGCACGTCTCCGAGCTGTCCTGGAAGCACATCGACCACCCGTCCGAGGTCGTCGAGGTCGGCCAGGAGGTCGAGGTCGAGGTCCTGGACGTCGACCTGGACCGCGAGCGGGTCTCGCTGTCGCTGAAGGCGACGCAGGAGGACCCGTGGCGTCAGTTCGCCCGCACCCACGCGATCCAGCAGATCGTGCCGGGTAAGGTCACCAAGCTGGTGCCGTTCGGCGCCTTCGTCCGGGTGGACGACGGCATCGAGGGCCTGGTCCACATCTCCGAGCTGGCCGAGCGCCACGTGGAGATCCCGGAGCAGGTCGTCCAGGTCGGCTCCGAGGTCATGGTCAAGGTCATCGACATCGACCTGGAGCGCCGCCGGATCTCGCTGTCGCTCAAGCAGGCCAACGAGGGCTTCGTCGAGGGCGAGGAGCACTTCGACCCGACCCTCTACGGCATGGCGGCGACGTACGACGCCGAGGGCAACTACATCTACCCGGAGGGCTTCGACCCGGAGACGGGCGAGTGGCTCGAGGGGTACGACAAGCAGCGCGAGACCTGGGAGAACCAGTACGCCGAGGCGCGTCAGCGCTGGGAGGCCCACACCAAGCAGGTGCAGACCTCCCGGGCCGCCGACGCCGAGGCCGCTGCCAACCCGGCTCCGGCCGTCACCGGTGGTGGCACCACCACCTCGACCAGCGCGGCCCCGAGCCGTCAGGCCGAGGAGCCGGCCGGCACCCTGGCCACCGACGAGGCGCTCGCCGCTCTGCGGGAGAAGCTCGCCGGCGGCAAGTGACCCGCTGAACGACGACGGGCCCCGTCCCCGCGATCGCGAGATCGCCGGGGGCGGGGCTCCCGTCTCTTCCGCACCGACCGCCACCACCGGCGTCGTCGTTTCGCCTATGCACTCGACGCGTCGGCGACCGGTTGCCTCAGGATGGTGCGCCGCCTCTCGGGCGCGACCCTGCGGAAGTCGCTGAGATAGATCTCGTGGTGCCTGCCGACCATCCGCAGCCCGTTGCCCGGCACGAACTCACCGTGCAGTCTCGCCAGCACCTCGGCCTCGTCGTCGAAGGAACCGACGTGCAGCGTCTGCACGCACCTGCCTTCGGACAGTGTCTCCAGACGGATGTCGTCGAGACGCGTCGGGCGGTTGCGCGCCCCGGCCTGGGCCACGGCGGCGGTGAACATGTCCTGGCCGATCCAGTCCGGGGTCATGATCATCAGCGTCCAGTTCCACCGTGACTTGTCGCGTCGGGTGGTGAAGGAGTCCATGTCCTCGGCCCACCACAGCCCCTCCAGGGGCGGGACGACGTAGTCGCGTCCGAGGTCGCGGCGGCTGGCGAACTTCAGCTTGTAGGCCACCGGGTAGAGGGCCTCGACGGCGTCGGTGAACGCCGGCGAGGTGTTCGGGTCGCCGTGGCCGTCGACCATGACGTACCGCGTGTCGGGCACGTCCACGAGCCGGAACCGGCCTCGTCCGGCCCGGTAGGCGTCGAGGGTCTTCTTGAAGTCGGTCTTGTCCGTCATCAGGTACCTGGACTCGGCTGGCGAGCCACTGCCTTTCTGCCTGTTCGAGGCGCAGCGAGTCGGAAGCACCTCGCCGCGTCGGGACGCGGGGAGGGGATCTCCGCCCAGCCTGGCGGGTCGTTCCCGCGGAGGGCTGGCCGGGGGCGCGGTGACGGCCCGGACGAGGTGCCCCGGTGCCGGTGGCGCGTCGGTGATCCGGTTGACTGGTGCCGTGTTGAAGGTGGGACTGACCGGGGGAATCGGGTCGGGCAAGAGCGCCGTGGCGAGGCGGCTGGCCGAGTGCGGCGCGGTGGTGATCGACTCCGACCGCCTGGCCCGGGAGGTGGTCGCGCCGGGCACGGAGGGGCTGGCCGAGATCGTCGCGGCCTTCTCCGAGCGGATCCTCGACGCCGACGGCGCCCTCGACCGGGCGGCGCTGGGCGCGCTGGTGTTCGCCGACGAGACGGCGCGCCGCCGGCTGGAGGCGATCACCCATCCACGCGTACGGGCCCGCTCCGCCGAGATCGCCGCCGCGGCGGGACCCGACGCGATCGTGGTCAACGACGTGCCGCTGCTGGTCGAGGTGGGGCTCGCGCCCACGTACCACCTGGTGGTCGTGGTGCAGACGGAGGTGGCCACCCGACTCGCGCGGCTGGCCCGCGACCGGGGGATGGACCGGGCGGAGGCCGAGCGGCGGATCGCCGCGCAGGCCGACGACGCCCGTCGCCGGGCCGCGGCGGACGTGCTGCTGACCAACGACGGCAGCCTCGCCGACCTGCACGCGGCGGTCGACGCGCTGTGGCACGAGCGGCTGCGACCCTATGCGGCGAACCTGCGCGAGCGGCGGGCGGCCACCTCGGAGCACGTCGTCCTGACGGAGGCCGACCCGACCTGGCCGCAGCAGTACGCGCGGCTGGCCGCCCGGATCCGGCACGCGGTCGCCCCCGCCGACCCGCGCATCGACCACATCGGCTCGACCGCGGTCCCGGGACTCGCCGCCAAGGACGTGATCGACGTCCAACTCACCGTCCCGACGCTGGCCGACGCGGACGGGCCGCTGGCCGAACGACTCGCGGCGGCGGGTTTCCCGCGCCTGCCCGGCGACTGGTGGGACAACCCCCGTCCGCCCGGCAGCGCCCGCTGGGAGAAACGGCTGCACGCCAGCGCCGACCCCGGCCGCCCCGTGCACCTGCACGTCCGCGCGGTGGACTCGCCGGGCTGGCGCTACGCGCTGCTGATGCGCGACCACCTGCGTGCCGACCCGGACCAACGGTCGGCCTACCTGGCGCTGAAGCGGGAGCTGGCGGCCTCCGCCCCGGACAGCGTCACCTGGACCACGGCGAAGGACCCGTGGTTCGACGAGGAGCACCTGCGCGCCGAGCAGTGGGCTGCGCAGACGGGCTGGCGCCCCTGACCGGTCAGCGGCCCCCGGCCGGGGGCCGGGGCGCGGGGATGAGCCGGGGCACCGTGGTGGGCGTCAGGTCGAGCTGGGCCCAGGCGCCGGCACGGGTGCGCAGTTCCAGGCGGCGCAGCTTGCCGGAGCGGTCGATCCAGTAGCGCAGCGGCCCCCGCGACGTACGCAGCTCGACGACGTCGACGGCCTTGCCGGCGGCGGTGTCGCCGCGTATCCGCAGGGCCGCACGGCGCCCCTCGGGCGACCCCGCGGCCCGCAGCGCCGCGTCGAGCAGCAGGCCCGGCTCGCCCGCGCGCCGCGGGTCGGCCCGCCAGCCCCGGGGGGGCGGCG
>NZ_JBAKHL010000065.1:0-36077 GCF_036902715.1 Micromonospora sp. CPCC 205546 | reverse complement strand
GGGGCACGCCGGGGCGCCAGGTCGGGCGTGGCGCGGGGGTCGTGGCCGGGTGCCCGGGCGGGCACGGGGCCGCGGCGGGTGCGGCCCGGACGGGGCCGGGTGGCGACGCTCGCGGCCACCAGCGCGGTGCCGGCGAGGGTACGCAGCGGCAGCGCGGCGTCGGCGCCGGTGACCTCCCGTCGGGAGAGCGCCGTGACCGTCCACGTGTGGGCGGCGACGGTGACCGCCGCCGGCACCGCCCCGCGCAGCCGGCCGCCCGTCGCGCCGAGTAGCACGTCCAACCCCCGGCAGGCAGCCATCACGGCCGGCCCGGCTGCGGTCGGCTTCGCCGCGAGGTCGTACCCCCAGACGGCGGCGACGAGCGGGACGGCGACCGTGGCGGCGCGCCGGCCCCCGGCGGCGGTGGCCAGGGCGACCCCGGCGGCGGTGAGCCCGGCGGCGAGGCCGAGCGCGACCCCGGGGGCGACCCGGCCGCTGGGGATGGGCCGCTCGGGGCGCTCCACGGCGTCCAGCCGGCGGTCGGCCCAGTCGTTGGCGGCCATCCCCGCCCAGTAGAGCAGGACGGACGCGGCGGCCAGCGCGGGCGTACGCGGGCCGAGCGCGCCGGCGGCCGCCGCACCGGCGACGACGTCCCCGGGCACCGACAGCGCGGCCGGCGCCCGGACCAGTTCGGCGAGGTCAGCGAGGCGCGGCATCGGTGCCCCCCGCGTGCAGCCGACGGGCGAAGCCGCACAGCCGGGTCCACTGCTCGGCCAGCGAGTGGGTGGGCGCGCCGAGCGGGTCCTTGAAGAAGAAGGCGAGGTCGGTCAGGGGGCCGGCGTGACCGGCGGCGTGCGCGGCGGCGGTGAGCCGGGCCAGATCGAGCACGAGGGGCGCGGCCAGGGCGGAGTCGCAGCCGTGCCAGGTGAACTCCATGCGCATCCCGGTGCCGAGGAAGCCGGCGAAGGTGATCAGGTCCCACGCGGTCTTGAAGTCGCCGAGCGCCTCGACGTACTCGATCCGGGTGCCGCCCTGCGGCAGGTGCCCGAGGGTCTCGCCGAGCACCCGCTGCTTGCTCTCCACCTTGGCCGCGTTGGCCGCCGGGTCGGTGAGGGTGGCGCCGTCGCCGCCACCGAGCAGGTTGATCCCGGACCAGGAGCGCACCGCGAGGTGGCGCATCGCGAACATCGGCGCGAGCACCGACTTGACCAGGGTCTCCCCCGTCTTGCCGTCGTGCCCGGCGTACGGGATCCCACCCTCGGCGGCCAGCGCCGTCAGGGCCGGCAGCCGCAGCCCCGTGGACGGGGTGAAGTCGACGTACGGGCAGCCCGCCCGTACCGCCGCGTACGCGTAGAGGGAGCTGGGCGGCAGCACCTCGTCGGCACCGGTGAGCGCGGCCCGCAGCGCGTCCGGGTCGGCGTGCCCCGGGTGAGGGCGGGCGGCGGGTTCGGTCGCCGAGACGTTGACCACCACCACCCGCTCCAGCCGGTGCCGGCGGCGGAAGTCGCCGAGGTCGCGTACGGCCGCGTCGGCCCGGTCCGCCTGGGTGCCGCCGGCGGGGGCCGGACGCAGCTCGCGCTCGACGGCGGCCAGCTCGTCGGGGAGGGCGGCGACCAGCCGGCCGGGCAGCACGCCGGCGGTGGCCAGGGTCTCGGCTCGCTTCGCCAGCGGGGTGGTGACGACGTCGTACCCGCCGAAGACCAGGTCGGTGAAGGCCGGTAGGGCGGGCCCGCGCAGGTCGGGCAGCTCGGTGACGCAGCCGGTCGGGCCGGTGAGCCCGGCCCGCAGGGCGAGCGCCCCCACGATGCTGGTGGTCGCGACCGAGCCGCGCGCTCCCACCAGCCAGACACCCGTACGCATGGTGCTCCTTCCCGATCAGGAGGAACCAGCCGTGCATTGAGTTATATAGATATCAGAAGTTTGTTCAGAAAGACATGGATCTGTGCGGATGGGCCCCGTCCGCCGGCCCGCCCCGGGAGGAGCCCACCGGACCGGTGTCGACGTCGGCGGCGACGACCCCGGCCCGGTTCCCGGTGCGGACGCGGACGGACGGGGCTGGCAGGCAGGGCCGGTCGGCGTCTCGTCCCTGCCTCCCCCGCATCCGCCGGCCGGGCGACGGCGCGCACCGACCGGACGTCGTGGGGTGACGCGGCCCGGCGGGTCGCCGGGTGGTGACGGTCCTCCGGTGCGACCGGGGAATCCCGGTCCGGCCGCACCGGACGACCGTTCTGCTCGTGCGGCACCGGGCCACGCCGGCCCGGCCGCACGCCCTCCGGTCCCGACCTCGTCCCGGCCGCGGGGCGCAACCGCGGCCGGTCCCTCGCCGGTCGGCACCGGAGTCGGCTCAGACGGCGACCGCGGCCAGGGCCGGCTCCACCTCCGTCCACGAGGAGCCGAGCTCCGCCGACCGGGTCACCGCGTCCAACACCAGCTGGACCTGCAACCCGTCGACGAAGGAGGGGGCCGGGTCGACGCCGGTGGCGACCGCCTCGACGAAGTCGCGCGCCTGGTGGGTGAAGGAGTGCTCGTAGCCGATGAGGTGCCCGGGCGGCCACCAGGCGGACATGTACGGATGCTCCCCCTCCGTCACCAGGATGCGGCTGAAACCCTGCTCGGCGGCGGGACGCGTCGCGTCGTAGAACTCCAGCTCGTTGAGGCGCTCCAGGTCGAAGGCCACCGTGCCCAGCGAGCCGTTGATCTCCACCCGGAGGGCGTTCTTGCGTCCCGTGGCGAACCGGCTCGCCTCGTACGTGGCCAGCACGCCGCCGTCGAGCCGGGCCACGAAGACCGCCGCGTCGTCGACGGTGACCGGACCGGTGGCGGGGCGGTGGCCGTCGGCGCCGTTGGCGTCGGCCACCGTCAGCCCGTCGACCGCCGTCCCGTCCACCGTCGCCGCCAGCCCGCTCGACCCGGCCGGCAGCGGCCGTTCCTTCACGAACGTCTCGGTGATCGCGCTGACCCCGGTGATCCGCCGGCCGGTGACGTACTGGGTCAGGTCGATGATGTGCGCGCCGATGTCGCCGAGCGCGCCCGAGCCGGCCCGGTCCCGCTGCAACCGCCAGACCAGGGGGAACTGCGGGTCCACGATCCAGTCCTGCAGGTACGTCGCCCGGACGTGCCGGATCACCCCGAGCCGCCCGTCGGCGACGAGCTGGCGCATCACCGCCACCGCCGGCACCCGCCGGTAGTTGAACCCGCACATCGACCGCACCCCGGCGGCCTGCGCGGTGACCGCCGCGGCGGCCATCGCCCGGGCCTCGGAGATCGTGTTGGCCAGCGGCTTCTCGCACAGCACGTGCTTGCCGGCGGCCAGCGCGGCGAGGGCGATCTCGGCGTGGCTGTCCCCGGGCGTGCAGACGTCGACCACGTCGATGTCGTCGGAGGCGACGAGGTCGCGCCAGTCGGTCGTGTGCGCGTCCCAGCCGAGCCGGCCGGCGGCGTCGGCCACCTTGCCGGCGTCCCGGCCGCAGATCAGCGCCATCCGGGCCCGCGCCGGCAGGTCGAACACCCGGTTCACGGTGCGCCACGCCTGTGAGTGCGCGGCGCCCATGAACGCGTAGCCGACCATGCCGACCCGCAGTTCTCTGTCTGTCGTGGACAAGGTGGGTCTCCCCCCGTGTGTCAGAACCCGAGCTTGAGGTAGTCGCCCGCGTTCTCCTTGGTGATCGTCTCGGAGGCGAGGATGATCTCCTTGGGCACCTGGAGTTCCACCAGGTCGGACATGCCCCTGCCCTGGCCGATCAGGCGGGCCAGGGAGATGGCCGAGGAGGCCATCGAGGGGCTGTAGGTCACGGTCGCCTTCAGCACCGTGTTGTCGGCCTGGATGTCCTCCATCGCCTTCTTCGAGCCGGCGCCGCCGACCATGAAGAACTCCTTGCGGCCGCTCTGGCTGACCGCCGCCAGCACGCCGATGCCCTGGTCGTCGTCGTGGTTCCAGAGCGCGTCGATCTTCGGCAGGGCCTGGAGCAGCTGCGCCGCCTCCTGCTGCCCCGAGTCGGCCGTGAACCGCGCCGCCCGGCGGTTGGCGACCTTGAAGCCGCTCGCCGTCAGGGTGTCGACGAAGCCCTTCGACCGCTCCTGGGTCAGCTCCAGCTCGTCCATGCCGGCGATCTCGCCGATCACCGGGTTGCTGACGCCCTTGGCCTTGAACTGCTCGATCATGTAGGTGGCGGCGGCCACGCCCATGCCGTAGTTGTCTCCCTTGATCTGCAGCCGGTAGGCCCGGGCGTCCGGGAAGGCCCGGTCCAGGTTGACCACCGGCACGCCGGCCTTCATCGCCTCCAGGCCGAACGCGTTGAGCTCCTTGCCGTCGTGCGGCAGCAGCACGATCACGTCGGGCTTCTGCGAGATCAGCGTGGACAGCGCGGCCCGCTGCGCCGCCGCGTCCGCGCCGGCCTCGACCGACTTGAACTCCACGTCGGAGTACGCCCCGGCCTGCGCCTTGGCGTTGTTGGTGATGGCGGCGATCCAGCCGTGGTCCGCGGCGGGCGCCGAGAAGCCGATGACGACCCGTTTGCCGGGCTCGTTGTTGCCGCCCGGCGCGGCCGCCGCCTTGGTCTGCGCCTCGGTCGGCTGGGTCTCGTTGCTGGTGCAGCCGGCGAGCAGCACGCCGGCGCCGACGGCGGCCCCGCCGAAGAGCAGCCGGCGACGCGACATGTCGCGACTGTGCTGGGTCATGACGACCTCCTGGTTTGACGGTGGTGGAGGAAACTCGCGGTGCGGAACACAGGGAGCGCGTGCGGGGCCCGGCCACCGTCGCTCGGGTGGCCCGGATGCCGCGCGGGTCGGGGTGGGCGGGTCAGGTGGTGAGCCGGTTGCGGCCCAGGAACTGGGTGAGGCTGCGGAACTGGACCTGCTGGACCAGGACGGCGGCGACGATGATGCCGCCCTTGACCATGTTCTGGGCCTCGGTGGAGAGGCCGTTGATGGCGAAGAGGTTGGTGATGGTGGCGAAGATGACCACCCCGAGCAGGGAACCGATGATGGTGCCCCGCCCGCCGCTGAGCAGCGTGCCGCCGATGATCGCGGCGGCGATCGCGTCCAGCTCGTAGAGGTTCGCCATCGCCGCCTGCGCCGAATTGGCCTGGGCGGTGAGCATGATGGCGGCGATGCCGCAGCAGAGGCCGGAGAGCCCGTAGAGCAGCACCGTGTGCCGCCGGACGTTGATGCCGGCGAGCCGCGCGGCCTCCGGGTTGCCGCCGACGGCGACCGTACGCCGGCCGAAGGTGGTGCGGTTGAGCAGCACCCAACCGGCGGCGACCACGGCGGCGAGGATGTAGACCAGCAGCGGGATGCCCAGCAGGCTGTTGCTGGCGAGGCCGTTGATGAAGCCGTTGTCCGACACCTGGGTCTGCTTGTCGGAGATCTCGGCGGCCAGGCCCCGGGCGGCCACCAGCATGGCGAGGGTGGCGATGAACGGCACCAGCCGGCCGTACGAGATGAGCAACCCGTTGACCAGGCCGACCGCCAGCCCGACGGTGAGCGCGCTGAAGATCATGCCGCCGGCGCCGTAGCTCTGGGTGGCCACCGTGGTGCACCAGACCCCGGCCAGCGCGACGATCGCCCCGACGGAGAGGTCGATGCCGCCGCCGATGATGACGAAGGTCATCCCGACGGTGACCACGCCGACCACGGCCGCCAGCTTGAGGATGCTCAGGACGTTGTCCCACACCCAGTCCGGGTCGGAGTACAGGTCGGATCGGGTGAGGGCGCCGATCACGACGAGCACGACCAGCACCCCGACCAGGCCGAGGTTGCGGCGGACGCCCTCGCCGCCCTCGCCCCGCCACCAGGAGATCCGGCCCGGTGACGCTACCTTGCCGACGGCCGCCGCGGTCTGCGCCGGGTCCACCGGCGGCGACTGCGCCGGCAGCTGCGCCGCCCGCTGCGGCGCCACGGTGGGAGTAGGACCCTCGGTCATGCCGGTGCGCCTTCCATCAGGGACCCCGCCATGACGAGGTCGAGCACGGTGTTCTCGTCGAGTTCGCCGGCCGGTGCCTCACGGACGACCCGCCCCTCCCGCATCACCAGCACCCGGTCGGCCAGGCCGAGCACCTCGGGGACCTCGCTGGAGACCAGCAGCACCCCGACGCCGCGCGCGGCCAGCCCCCGGATCACCTGGTAGAGCTCCGCCCGGGCGCCGACGTCGACACCCCGGGTCGGCTCGTCGAGCAACAGCAGCCGGGTGTCGCCGAGCAGCCAGCGCCCGACCACCACCTTCTGCTGGTTGCCGCCGGAGAGGGTGCGCACCGGCCGGCGTACGTCGCGGGGGCGCAGCTCGAGGCTCGCGGCGATCCGGTCCGCCTCGGCCCGTTCCCGCCCGACGTCGGTGAACCCGGCGCGGGCGTAGCGGCCGAAGGTCGCCAGCGTCACGTTGCGGTAGATCGGCTCGCCGAGCAGCAGCGCCTGGCTCTTGCGCTCCTCGGGGGCCATGCCCATGCCGGCCCGCACCGCCGCGCCGACGCTGCCCCGGCGCAACGCCCGGCCGGCCATCCGCACCGAGCCGGCGTCGGCACGGCGCGCGCCGTAGATGGTCTCCAGCAGTTCGGAGCGGCCCGACCCGACCAGCCCGGCGATGCCGACGATCTCGCCGGCCCGCACCCGGAGCGAGACGTCGGCGAACTCGCCGGCCCGGGTCAGCCCCTCGACCGTGAGCAGCTCCGCGCCGCCGGCCGCGTCGGCCGGGCGGTCCGGGAAGACGTACTCGATGGTGCGGCCGGTCATCCGGCTGACCAGGTCGCGGGTCGGGGTGTCGCGGGCCGACAGGTTCGCCGCGGTGGTCCGGCCGTCCTTGAGTACGGTGACCCGGTCGCCGATCTCGCGGATCTCCTCCAGCCGGTGGGAGATGTAGATGACGGCGATGCCCTGCGCGGTCAGTTCCCGGATGATCCGGAACAGGTTGCCCACCTCGTCGTGGGCCAGCACGGCGCTCGGCTCGTCCATGATGATCAGCCGGGCCTCGTGGGAGAGCGCGCGGGCCATGCTGACGATCTGCTTGCCGGCGGCCGGCAGCGCCCGCACCATCCGCCCGGGCGGGATCTCGGCGTGCCCGAGCCGGCCGAGGATCTGCCGGGTGTGCCGGGCCATGGCGCCCCGCCGGACGAAGCCGAGCCGACGCGGCTCGTGGCCGAGGAAGGCGTTCTCCGCGACCGAGAGGTCCTCGACCAGATCGAGTTCCTGGTAGATCGTGGCGATGCCGGCACGCATCGCGGCCTGCGGATTGGCGAAGGTGGCCGGCTCGCCCCGCCACTCGACGAGCCCCGAGTCGGGCCGGTGCACCCCGGCCAGGACCTTGATCAGGGTGGACTTGCCGGCGCCGTTCTGCCCGAGCAGGCAGTGCACCTCGCCGGCGCGCACCTCCAGCTGCACCCCGTCGAGGGCCCGTACGCCCGGGAAGGTCTTGACCACGTCGGTGAGGCGCAGCACCACCTCGCCCGCGACGGTGTCGGCGGGCGCCTCGACCAGCGGGGCGCCGGCGGGTACCACCTGCGCCGGCCCGCCGGCGGCCGTCTCCTCGGATCGGACCACGGTCTCCTCCTCGCGCTCGGTCACAGCTCCTTCTCCGTTCGCGACCGCGGGGCTCGCAGACCCGGCCCACTCCCCGCGCTCACAGCTCCTTCTCCGTTCGCGACCGCGGGGCTCGCAGACCCGGCCCACTCCTCGCGCTCACAGCTCCTTCTCCGTTCGCGACTGCGGGGCTCGCAGGCCCGGCCCACTCCTCGCGCTCACGATGCCTCCGCGAAGGCGACGTCGCTGGCGAGCACGGCCGCGCCGGCCACACCGGCGCGCGGGCCGAGTTCGGAGAGGACGACGGGAAGGTTGCCGGTGGCCAGCGGCAGCGACCGGCGGTAGACCACGCTGCGGATCTCCGCGAGGAGGATGTGCCCGAGCTGGGCGAGCCCGCCGCCGATCA
The DNA here is from genome assembly GCF_036902715.1 of Micromonospora sp. CPCC 205546. NCBI lineage: Bacteria > Bacillati > Actinomycetota > Actinomycetes > Micromonosporales > Micromonosporaceae > Micromonospora > Micromonospora sp. CPCC 205546. Next base: position 28,186 of record NZ_JBAKHL010000065.1, on the reverse strand, counting down.
CGATCATCGACGGGTTGGTGAAGCTGACCAGCCCGGCCAGGACCCCACCGACCCGCCGACCCCCGTCGCGGATCAGCTGGATGCAGGTCACGTCCCCCTCGACCGCGCCTCCGGCGACGTCCAGGGCGGTCACCGCACCGCGCGCGGCCAGCCGTTCGGCCAGCGCGGGCGAGGTGCCGCTGCGCGCGGCGGCGGTCGCGTCCTTGGCCAACGCAGCCCCGCTGAACAGCGCCTCCAGGCAGCCGACGTTGCCGCAGGAGCACATCGGGCCGTGCGAGTCGACCTGGATGTGGCCGATGTCCCCGGCGCAACCGTCGGTGCCCCGGTAGACCTCGCCGCTGAGATAGATCCCGCACCCTACTCCGGTGCCGATCTTCACGAAGAGGAAGTCGTCCACGGAGTGGGCGACCCCGCCGTGCCGTTCCCCGATCGCCATGATGTTGACGTCGTTGTCGACCACCGCCGGGCAGCCGTGCTCGCGGGTGAGCAGCTCGCGCACCGGGAACCGGTCCCACCCCGGCATGATCGGCGGGGAGACGGGCACGCCGTCGCGGAAGCTGACCGGGCCGGGCACCCCGATGCCGACGGCGTCGAGCCGCTCGTAGGCACCGTCGACCCGGGCCTTGTGCAGCAGCTCGTTGACCCGCTGGAGGATCACCTTCGGGCCGGTGCGGATGTCGGCCGCCTCGGCGTACGCGGCGACCGGCTCGAGCCGGCCGTTGACCACCTCGACGTCGACGGAGCTGGCGCCGAGGTCGACGGCGGCGAAGCGCAGGCGCGGGCTCAACTCGACCAGGGTGGAGCGGCGGCCGCCCCGGGAGGCGGCCAACCCCGCCTCGGCGACGTAGCCGAGGCCGACGAGGCGTTCCAGCTCCGCCAGCAACCGGGGACGGGGCATCTGCAACCGGTCGCCCAGCTCGGCCCGGGACACCGCCCCCTCGTCACGGAGCAGGCGCAGCAGCCGTACGTGCAGGGGGTCGACCGTCCGCACCGGACTCACCTCTTCGCGAGCTCGTTCACATCGACGTGGTGCCGAGGTGTCGTTGCTCGACACAGTAGGAGCGTTCCGCGCCACGTGTCCAGAGCTTCGGCCGGTTTGACGCAAACTTTTGTCCGTACGAACAAAAGCCTCGGGAGGATCAAGAAAAGCCGCGCCCTGCGGCGATCCAACGAACGCCGAGACCCGGCCGACGTTGCTGCCGCAGGCCCAGCCGCTGCCTACCGCATTCCCAGCCGCCGGTGATCAGGACGCCATGTACCTCAAAGCCGGCGGATGACGTCCACCAATTCCTGATCACCGGGGGCGCTCACCCCTGCGGAGGCAGGCGACACGCGCCAAGAGGCACGCGCGCCCAAGCGGCGGGCGGGCGGACACGTGCGCGCCAGCGCGGAACGCGCCGCCGCCCCGGCACCGGAGCGGTGGCGGGGCGGCGGGGAGACGTGGTGGGCGGATGCGGCGGCGCGCTCAGCTGCGGTTGGCGGCGTTGCGCTTCTTCTTCAGCTTGCGGTCGTCGCGCAGCTCCACGTACGGCTCCTCGTCCGGGGAGTGGCCCGCCTCGATGGCGCGGCTGCGCTCCAACTCGGCGTCGAACTCCGCGCCGAGGAGGATCGCGATGTTGCTCAGCCACAGCCAGATCAAGAAGATGATCACACCGGCGAGCGCCCCGTACGTCTTGTTGTACGAGCCGAAGTTGCTGACGTAGAGCGCGAAGAGACCCGAGATCACCAGCCAGATCACCACGGCCAGTACGCCGCCGGGGCTGACCCAGCGGAAGCCACCGTGCCGCGCGTTCGGCGACGCCCAGTAGAGGATCGCGAACATCAGGCTCACCAGGAGCAGCAGTACCGGCCACTTGGCGATGTTCCACACGGTCACCGCCGTCGAACCCAGCCCGATCGCCTCCCCGACCTGCTCGGCGAGGCCGCCGGTGAAGACCACGATCACCGCGCTGGCCAGCAGCATGACGCCGATCACCGCGGTGACCCCGACGCGGATCGGCAGCGTCTTCCAGATGGGGCGCCCCTCCGGCACGTCGTAGATCGTGTTGGAGGCGCGCATGAACGCGGCGATGTAACCCGACGCCGACCAGAACGCGGCCAGCAGACCGAGGATGGCGGCGAACCCGGCGAAACCGCCGCTGGCCTGAGCCTGGTCGATCGCCCCCTCGACGATCTGCCGGATCTCCCCCTGCGGCACCGCCTGGTTGACGGTGTCCTTGACACCCTGCGTCGCGCCCGGACCGAGCAGGCCGAGGATCGAGACCAGCACCAGCAGGCCGGGGAAGATCGAGAGCACCCCGTAGTACGTCAGGGCCGCCGCCCAGTCGGTCAGGCTGTCGTCCTGGAACTCGCGCACCGTACGGCGCAGCGCGGCCTTCCACCCGGCGCCCGGCAGCTCGGCCGGGCTGTCGGGGCCCTCGTCGGGGCCGACCGGACCGCGACCCGGGCCGCGCCGCCCGGCACGCGCGTCGGATTCCCGCCCGGCGTGGCCCGGCCGGCGGTCGCTCACCCGGTCGGCGGCCGCCGTCACGGAATCGTCGCGGTCGCGCCCGCTGCGGGCGGAAGACTCGTCGGAGGCCATCGCCCCTCCTCGTGCTCGGTGTCAGTCCCCTCGACATGCCCCGGCAGCGGCCACCGTTAACCCCTAGCCGTAGAGCAACCTGCCCATCCGGCGCGAGGCGATCAGCAGCCCCAGGGCCACCGCCGCGAGCAGGTAGAGCACGTCGAGCACCCACTCCCAACCGGCCGCGCCCACCGAGACGCCGCGGATCAGGTGCACCGCGCGGTAGAGCGGGGTCACCTCCACCGCCCAGCGCAGCGCGGCCGGGTAGGACTCGGCGGGGACGAACGTGCCGGAGAAGAGGAAGAGGGTGAACTGGGCCGCCGACATCAGGTCGAAGTCGTGCCAGCTGCGCATGAATGTGGTGATCGCCATCCCCAGCGCGCCGAAGGCGAAGCCGACCAGCACGGCCGCCGGGAACGCGACCAGCGCCCGCGCCGCGGTGGTCAGGTCCATCACCACCATCACCACCAGGAAGGCGGCCGAATAGGCGCCGCCGCGCAGCATCGCCCAGAGCAGTTCCCCCAGGGCGATCTCGAACGGCCGCACGGGGGTGGCGATCACCCCGTCGTACAGCTTCATCTGCTTCATCTTCCCGAAGAAGTTGAAGGTCGTCTCCGACAGCGCGCCGGACATGGCCGACGACGCGAGCATCGCCGGCGCGACGAACGCCGCGTAGGTGACGACCGCACCGCCGGGCAGGGTGAGGTCGCCGATCAACCGGCCGACCCCGACACCGATCGAGAGCAGGTAGAGCAGCGGCTCGACGAAACCGGAGACGAGCAGCAGCCAGTAGACGGCCTTCAGCGCGGCGATGTTGCGCTCGGCCACGGAGACCGACCGGCGGGACGCGGCGACCAGCCGGGGCAGGACCAGAGCGACCACGGCGACCCTCCTAGACGACCAGCCTGCGACGGAACGCGCGCCGGGCCAGCAGCCAGCCGCCGACCGCCCAGGCCGCGAGGTAGAGCAGGTGACCGGCGACGGACCACTGCGGAGCCACGCCGAGCGCCGCGGCCCGGCACAGGTCGACGCCGTGCCAGAGCGGGGTCGCGTACGCCAGCCAGCGCAACGCCGGGGGCAGCGACTCGACGGGGAAGAACACGCCGGCGAAGAGCGTCATCGGGATCACCGCGAAGCGGAGCAGCATCGCCAGCCAACTGTCGACGGAGACCACCGACGCGTACGCGAAGGTCGGCGCGGCGACGGCCAGCCCGAGCAGCGCCGTCACCGGCAGCGCGGCGAGCGCCCACGGCGAGCGCAGCGCCCCGAGCAGGGCCGTCACCAGCAGGAACGCCGCGACGGTGGTGACCACCCGGAACACCACGAAGGCCAGGTGCCCGCCGAGGATGTCGCCCACCCGCAGCGGCGCCGCGCTCTGCGCCATGTAGGTCCTGACCCACTGGAAGTTGCCGAACACCGGCCACGTCGACTCGCTGACGGCCGTCTGCAACGCCGTCGACGCGATCAGTCCAGGCACGATCCAGTCGAGGTAGGGCACCCCGCCGAGGCCCTGGTCGATGTAGGCGCCGACGCCGACGCCGAAGCCGAGGACGGTCAGCAGCGGCAGCAGGAACGACGAGAACAGCCCCGCCCGCCAGGTGCGCCGGTAGCCGACCAGGTGGTGCGACAGCACCGCCAGCGCCGGCACCCGTGGCAGCGCCGGACGCGCCCGTTCCCGCGCCGACCGCGGCACACTCACGCGACCACCCCCGTCTCGCTCCGCGCCCACCAGGGCCTTCCTACCTCGCGGGTACGACAGGCTGCGGCCACCGCGCGGCGACCCCGCCGGTCCGTCGCCCGTCAGCGCCGGCGGGCCGCGCGGAGCAGCACCAGCACCGCGTAGCCGAGCAGCAGCAGCCCGGCGCCCGTGCCGACGACGAGCCCCGCCGACACCGCCGTGGCGAGCGCGGTGACCAGCCCGGCCAGGGCGACGACGCACATCGCCGCCCCGAGCAGCCACAGCACCGGGTCGCGCAGCACCGGCACGAGGGGGAGGAAGTGCAGCCCCACCACGGCGCAGACCAGCACCGGGACGAACTCCGAGAGCCCGACGAGGGCGAGCAGGGCGGCGCCGAGCCCGGCGGCGGCGAACTCGGCGAGGACGATCAGCAGGTAGCGACGGTCGGCGGCGCGGTCGCGGGCGACGTCCGCGTCCGCGGGGCTGCGGGCCACGACCACCGCGCCGACCACCGCCGTGACCAGCGCCGCCCCGCTCGCGACCACCAGCACGGCGCGCAGGGGCTGTTCGGCGGCCGGCACGCTGAACCAGATGGTCGCGAAGACGCCCAGATAGAGCGCGGTGAGCCCGGCCTGGCGGCGGGACTGGAACTCCAACCTCGACATGGCACCCCCGTGTGCGTCGTCGGGCGGACGACGTGCCGCCGATGCTACGTAACGGCCGGTGCCGCCGCATCCGCCGGACACGCCCCGCTGCCACGCGCCGGCCCGCCGGTCACGGCCCGATACGACGCGCACGCGCCGGTCCGCCGGTCACGGCCCGATACGACGCGCCGGCCCGCTGCCGCGCCCGCCGGGTCACGCCCCGTCCGGTGGCGCGGCGCCACCGGACGCCCCGCCCGGTCAGTCGATGAGGGTGCGGCCGGTGAGGTGGAGGAAGACGTCCTCCAGGCTGCTGCGCCGGACCAGCACGTTGGCCGGGTGCAGCCCCCGCTCGCCGACCTCGACGACGGCCGCGTCGCCGTCGGGCACGTAGAGCAGGATCCGGTCGGGCAGCACCTCGACCCGCTCCCCCAGCCCGTCGAGCTTGTGGGCGAACGCCTCCTGCGACTCGGCGGCGAACCGCAGCTCCACCACCTCCCGGGTGGAGTGCCGGTCGATCAGCGCCCGGGGCGAGCCCTCGGCGACGATGCGCCCGCCGTCCATCACGACCAGGCGGTCGCAGAGCTGCTCCGCCTCGTCCATGTAGTGCGTGGTCAGGACCAGCGTGACGCCCTGCTGCTTGAGCCGGAACAGCCGTTCCCAGACCAGGTGCCGGGCCTGCGGGTCGAGGCCCGTCGTCGGCTCGTCCAGCAGCACGATCTCGGGCTCGTTGACCAGCGCGCGGGCGATGGTCAACCGCCGCTTCATGCCGCCGGAGAGGGGCTCCACCTTGCTGTCGGCCCGCTCGGTGAGCTGGACGAAGTCGAGCAGCTCGGCGGCGCGTTCCCGGGCCACCCGGCGGGAGATGCCGAAGTAGCGCGCGTAGGTGGTCAGGTTCTCCCGCACGGTCAGGTCGGGGTCGAGGTTGTCGAGCTGGGGGCAGACGCCCAGGCGGGCCCTGATCGCCGGCCCGTCGCGGACCGGGTCCATGCCGAGGATGCGCAGCTCGCCGCCGCTCGGCGGCGAGGTGCACCCGACCATCCGCATGGTGGAGGACTTGCCGGCGCCGTTGGGCCCGAGGAAGCCGAACGCCTCGCCGGCACGCACCTCGACGTCGATGCCGTCGACGGCGGTGAAGTCGCCGAACCGCTTCACCAGCGCCCGTGCCTGGATGAGGGGTGGAGCCGTGGTCATCGCCCGACCATAGCCCTCGCCTCACGACCTCGCGGCGGACCCGGCCGGCTCCGTCGCCGGCCGGTAGGGGTCGGACCGGACGGCAGGAGTGGGGCCGGACGGTGGGGGGCGCAGGCGCCCTGCTCAGGGCCCGTCCGGATACGCAGAGCGACGGAAACTACCCTGTGTAACGGCCTTGCGGGGCGGCGACGGCGTCCGGAGGGGAGGCCGGTCGCGCGCGACTACCGGACCAGAGTGGACGGATGGGATACCGCCCGCTCCCGGCTTGCCGCATTCTTACCAGTTACGGCAGGCACTCCCGCCGCTTATCAAGATTCAATTGTGGTCTCTCTGCGTAGTCGAGAGTCCAATTTAATTACTGCCCGCAATCACGATCAACAATATTCCGCCCGGTATCTTATTCGCGTATCGTGCCCCCTCGTGCCACCAGTGCGATCCTCCGGCGAATCCGTCCCGCAGCCGTCCACCGTGGGCCCGAGGTCCACGCCGGACGATGGCCCGGTCCCGTTGCCCCCCGAGGCGGACGACCGGGCCGATCCGGACACCGCCGCGCGCGATCCACGGGAACTCGCCGCGCAGTTCGAGGACGAAAAGCCCGGCCGGGAACTCACCGGGCCGATCGGCGTGCTGGTCACCGGAACGACGCTGGCGATCGCGCTGCTCGCCCTCTGGCAGGTGTTCGCCCCGCTGCCGCAGGGGAGCAAGTTCTATCTGATCATCTTCCTGGCCGGCATCCTGCCTATCGTCTTCCTGGCGTACCCGGCGGACCTGCGGCTGCCCCGGCGACTGCGCCGCACCGGCGCGGACGGGCCGGGCGACGCCGACCCGGCGGACCGCCGCGGGCACCGCGGCCCCACCGTGGCGGACTGGATCCTGGCCGGCGCGGCGCTGCTCAGCTGCCTCTACCCGGTGCTGCCCGTCGGCCTCGCGGACGGCGGCGGCGGGTACGACGCCTTCCTCGACCGGCAGGGCCTGCTCGTGGGCATGGACGTGGCGATGGGCACGATCCTGCTGCTCCTGCTGCTGGAGGCGTGCCGGCGCACCACCGGGTGGATCCTGCCGGCGGTCTGCGTGGTCTTCCTCGGCTACGGCTACTACGGCGGCCTGCTGCCGCAGTCCTGGCCGGTGGCCCACGCCGGCCTCGACTTCGGACAGATCGTCGACGGCCTCTACAACTCCGACAGCGGCTTCTACGGCACCCCGCTCGACGTCGCGGCGACGTACATCGTGCTGTTCACCATCTACGGCGCGGTGCTGGACCTCTCCGGGGCCGGCCGGTTCTTCGTGGAGCTGTCGGCCGCCGCCTTCCGGCGCTCCCGGACCGCCGCCGGGCGCACGGCCGTCGCCTCCGGGTTCCTGCTCGGCACCGTCTCCGGCTCCGGCGCGGCGACGACCGTCAGCATCGGCGCGGTCACCTGGCCCGTCCTGCGGCGCGCCGGCTACCCGCCGGAACGGGCGGGCGGCATGCTCGCCGCGGCCGGCGTCGGGGCGATCCTCTCCCCGCCCACCCTCGGCGCGGCGGCCTTCATCATCGCCGAGTACCTCGGCGTGTCGTACCTCCAGGTGCTCGGCTGGGCCACCGTCCCCACGGTGCTCTACTACCTCGGCATCCTCCTCGCCGTCGAGATCGACGCCCGGCGCTCGGGCGTACGGCCGGTGGTGATCGACACCGTGTCCCCCGGCCGGCTGCTGGCCCGGTTCGGCTACCACTTCCTGTCGCTCTTCGCGATCGTCGGGCTGCTCGCCGTCGGCTTCTCCGCGACGAAGGCCGTGGTGCTGGCCACCGTCCTGGCCGCCGCGCTGTCCTTCCTCGACCGTCGGCACCGGCTCACCCCCGCCCGGCTGCTCGCCGCGCTGAGCGCCGGCGTGCGCGGGGTGCTCGCGGTGAGCGCGGTCTGCGCCGCGGCGGGCATCATCACCGCCACCACCACCAAGACCGGCCTCGGCCCCCAGGCGGCGGCGCTGCTGGTCAGCGGCGCCCAGGCCGTCAGCTCCGAGCCGGCCGTGGTGCTGGCCCTCACCGCGCTACTCGCCGCCGTCGCCCTCACCCTGCTCGGGTTGGCCGTGCCGGTCACCGCGTCGTTCGTGATCGGCTGGGTGATCATCGGCCCGGCCCTGCTGGACCTGGGCGTCACGGCGCCCGCCGCGGCGATGTTCGTCTTCTACTTCGCGGTCCTGTCCGAGGCGTCCCCGCCGACCGCGCTCGCCGCGGTGGCCGCCGCCGCGGTGACCGGCGGCCGACTGGTGCCGACCATGTGGCAGACCCTGCGGTACGCCCTGCCGGCCTACCTCATCCCGCTGGCCTTCGTGGTCACCCCGACCGGCCTCGGGCTGCTCGGCATCGGGGGCCCGCAGCGGATAGCGGTCGCCGCGACGGTCGCCGCCCTCAGCGTCGCCGTGCTGGCGGTGGCGGCGGGCGGTTGGCTGCCCGGCGTCGGCCCCGCCGGCACGCCGGAGCGGATCCTCGGCGCGCTCGCCGGGCTGACGCTGCTCTGGCTCGAACCCGTGCCCGTCGCGATCGGCGCCGTCCTGGCTGCCGTCATGGTGGCGGGTGTGCTCGTCAGACGCGGATCCGCCGGCCGGAACGGCGGGCCGTCAGCAGTACCAACGGTGAACCATGGGGAGGAAAGACAGTGAGACGGATCAACGTGCGGCTCGCCGCAGGGGTTGGCGCGCTGGCCCTCGTCGCGGCGGGCACCGCCGGCTGCGGAGGCCGCCAGGACGGCGCGACCAAGGACGACGCCGCCAGTGAGGTCACCTGCAAGGTCACCGACAGCACCCGCGTCGGCATCGCCACCGGCAACGCCACCGGCGTCTACTACGTGGTCGGCAACGCCCTGGCCGGTCAGCTCTCCGGAGCGACCGAGGGCAAGCTGACCGGCACCGCCGCCGAGACCGGCGCCTCCGTGCAGAACATCGAGCAGCTCGTCGGCGGCCAGTACGACGTCGCCTTCTCGCTGTTCGACACGGCGGTCAACGCCGTGCAGGGCAAGGGCAGCTTCACCGCCCCGCAGCCGGTCGAGGCGCTCGCCCGGATCTACGACAACTACACGCAGGTCGTCGTCCGGGCCGACTCGGGGATCAACTCGGTCGCCGACATGAAGGGCAAGAAGATCTCCACCGGTTCCCCGAAGTCCGGCACCGAGGTCATCGCCAACCGGCTGCTGGAGGCCGCCGGCCTGGACCCGGCCAAGGACGTCCAGGCGCAGCGGCTCGACCTGACCAAGAGCGTCGAGGGCGTCAAGGACGGCAGCGTCGACGGGCTGTTCTGGTCGGGCGGGGTGCCGACGGGCGGGCTGACCGACCTGTTCACCACCGCCGGGGACAAGGTGAAGTTCATCGACATCACCCCGCTGTTGCCGAAGATGACCGAGCTCAACCCGGCGTACCAGGCGGGGTCCATCGGCAAGGACGTCTACAAGACCGCCGCGGACACCCCGACCATCGTGGTGCCGAACGTGCTGCTGGTGCGCAAGGACCTCAACGCGAACGTGGCCTGCGCGATCACCCGCACGGTGTTCGACCGGAAGGACGCCCTCGCCCAGGCCAACCCGGCCGCCAAGGGCATCAGCCTCGACAACGCCCGCAAGACCGACCCCGTACCGCTGCACCGCGGCGCGACCAAGGCCCTGCAGGACCTCGGCGCCAGCTGATCCCCGGTGCCGGGTCCGGGCCTCGGGCCCGGGCCCGGCACCCCCGACCCCTGCCCCGGAGGGCCCGAGTGTCGCTCCCCACCCCCGGCCGCGTACGCCGGCACCACCGGCCCGCCGACCACACCGACCGCCTGTGGTCGGTACGCACCCAGCTGCTCGCGCCCATCCTGGTGGCCACGGTGGGTCTGGTGGTGCTGGGGGCGGTCCAGACGGCCACCGCCCTGGACGCCTCCGACGACGCGGACCGTGCCCGGGTGCTGGCCGGCACCGCGACGGCCACCGTGCGCCTGGTGCACGAGCTGGAACGGGAGCTCGGCGAGACGGCGGCCCTGCGCCAGCGGGGTGGCAGCAGTGGACGGCCGCTCGTCGACGCCCAGCGGCGGCGGGTCGACGCGTCCGTCGAGCGCTACCGCAGCTCGAGCGCGGACGCCCGTCGCGCCGCCCCCGACCTGCGTCGGGTGCTCGACGGCGCCGACGCGCAGCTCGGCCAGCTCGAACCGGCCCGTGGATCCGCGCTGGGCGGCACCACCGCCGATCCCGCCTACCTGTCGCTGGTCGAGTCACTGCTCGCCGTCGCCGACGCGCTGCCGGCCCAGCTCCGCGACCGGGAGCTGGCCAACGGGGCCCGGGAGGTGGCGGCCGTCGCCGCCCAGGAGCACCTCGCCGCCGTGGAACGCGACCTGCTCCGCACGATCTTCGTGCGGGGCACGCTGGCGAACGGGGAACTGGTCCGCCTCGGCCAGCTGCGGGGCGCGCAGGAGCAGCGGCAGGCCGAGTTCTCCCGGATCGCCGGCAGGCCGGCGGCGGACGCGTACACCCGGCTGGTGGCCGGCACCGACGTCTCCACGGCCCGCAGGATGCGCGACAGCGCGCTCAACGTGGAGACCGAGCCCGCCGGCCTGAAGACCGACGGCGACGCCTGGTACGTGGCCCAGAGCGGGGCCATCCGGCGCCTCAACCTGCTCGGCCGGGAACTCTCCGAGGACCTCGACCGCAAGGCCGTCGGGCTGGCCCGCGACGCCCAGCGGCGGGCCCTGGTCACCGGCGGCGCGACGACCGCCGTCGCGCTGGCGTCGCTGACCGCCGCCGTGCTGCTGGCGGTCCGCACGAGCCGTCGGCTGCGCCGGCTGCGGGTCGCGGCGCTGACCATGGCGCACCGCGAGCTGCCCGAGCGGATCACCGCCATCGCGGCCGGCGACGGCGCACCGGCCGACGGGGCCGCCACCCGGCTGACCGCCGGCATCGGGCAGGGCCGGGACGAGATCGCCCAGGTCGCCCAGGCCTTCGACACGGTCAACCGGGCAGCCCTGCGCCTGGCCGGTGAGCAGGCCGAGGTGCGGATGGACGTGACCCGGATGGCCGAGGCCCTGGCCCGGCGCATCCGTACCCTGATCACCCGGCAGCTGCGGCTGCTCGACGAGTTCGAACGCGAGGAGACCGACCCGGACGCGCTGGCCCGGCTCTTCGCGCTGGACCACCTCGCCGCCCGCATGCGGCGGAACGGCGAGAACCTCCTGGTCCTCGCCGGCGGGGAGCCCGGCCGTACGCACGACGGCGCCCACCTGCTGGCCGACGTGGTGCGGGCGGCGGCCTCGGAGATCGAGGACTACCCGCGGGTGGAGGTCGACGTGCCGACCGCCGCGGTGCACGGCGCCGCCGTGGGCAACCTGGTCCACCTCCTCGCCGAGCTGCTGGAGAACGCCACCGTCTACTCCCCGCCGGACGCCCCGGTGCACGTCGACGGCCGGCGCACCATCGACGGCCTCACGCTGCGCGTGCACGACCAGGGAATCGGCATCAGCGACAGCCGGCTCGCCGCGATCAACGAGCGGCTGCTCTCCCCCGCGATGCTCTCCAGCGCCTCGGCCGGCAGCATGGGCCTGCACGTGGTGGCCCACCTGGCGGCCCGGCACGGGGTGCGGGTGCAACTGCGCAACAGCGGCGCGGGCACCGTCGCGCAGGTGGAGATCCCGGAGTCGGCGCTCACCCGCGTCGAGGAGGTCGCCCCGCGTACCGCCCCGCAGGGACGTGCCCCCGTACAGGCCGCCCCGCCGGTGCGCGCACCGGCGCCGCCCGTGCGGCAGGCGCCCGCGCCCGTGCGTACGCAGGCGCCGGTCGTCCCCGCACAGACCGCCTGGTTCCGGCCCCGGACCGGGAGCGGTGGTCCCGCCGCCGTGCCCGACCCGGCCAGCGTGCACCACGCGCCGACCATCACCCTTCCGGTGCTGGGCGCGCGCCCGTCCGGGTCGGGCGGCGTCGCCGCGACGCCGCCGTCCCCACCCGGGCCGCCCACGCTCACCGGCGCCGGGCTGCCGCGCCGGACCCGGGGCGGGCAACTGCCGGTCGCGCTGCACGAGGCCCCGCCGGCGCGTCCGGCGGGTGACCTGCTCGACCCCGAGGTCGTACGGTCCCGGCTGTCCTCGCTCGCCGAGGGTGTGGCCGCCGCGACCCGACGTACCCAGATGACACCCCCCAGGAGAAACCCATGACCCCCTCCGTGAGCCCCGGCCTGGACTGGCTGCTGGCCAACTTCGCCGAACAGGTGCCGGACGTGTCGCACGCCCTCGCGGTCTCCGGGGACGGGCTGCGGCTGGCGGCCTCACCCCATCTCGCGACCGACCAGGTGGACCAGCTCTCCGCCGTGATCAGCGGTCTGGCCAGCCTGACCGTCGGCGCCGCCCGGCTGATGTCGGCCGGCCGGGTACGCCAGCAGATCGTCGACATGGACGGCGGGGTGATGCTGGTGATGGCGGTCGGCGAGCGCGCGCTCGTCGGGGTGCTCGCCGCGCCCGGCTGCGACCTCGGCCAGATCGGCTACGAGACCGCCATGCTGGTCCAGCGGGTGGCGGAGGCCCTGGAACCGGCGGCCCGGGCGTGACCGGACGGTCCTTCCGGCTGCTGGCGGCCCTGCTGACGACCGTGCTCGCGGCCGGTTGCGGCGCGGCCGAGGCCGGGCCGCAGCCCTGGCACGGCGGGCGGATCTTCCTCGCCACCGGCAACACCACCGGCGTCTACTACCAGCTCGGCGGCGGCTACGCGGACGTGATCAGCCGCCACCTGCCCGGCTACGAGGCGCGGGCCGAGCCGACCGGCGCGTCGGTGGAGAACATCAACCGGCTGGCCAGCGGCGACATGGAGATCGCGTTCAGCCTCGCCGACACGGCGGCGGACGCCGCCGCGGGGCGCGGGGCCTTCGAGGGCCAGCCGCAGCCGGTGCGGGCGTTGGCCCGGGTGTACAGCAACTACACGCACGTGATCGTCCGCGCCGACGCGGAGATCACCAAGCTGTCGGGGCTGCGCGGCAAGCGGGTCTCCACCGGCTCGCCGAAATCCGGCACGGACATCATCGCCGGGCGTCTGCTGACCGCCGCCGGTCTCGACCCGGACCGCGACGTCGTACGGGCCACGCTCTCGCTGCCGGAGACGGTGCGGCGGATGCGCGCCGGCACGCTCGACGCGATGTTCTTCTCCGGCGGCCTGCCCACGCCGGGCATCGCCGACCTGCTGTCCAGTGCCCCCGGCACGTACGCGCTGCTGCCGATCGCCGACCTGATGGAGCCGCTGACCGCACGCCACGGGTCGGTCTACACCACGGCCGAGCTGCCGAAGGAGGTCTACCGGACGAAGAGCGGCACGCCGACGGTCACGGTGGCGAACGTCATCCTGGTCAGCGCCGACATGCCCGACCAGTTGGCGTACGACCTGACCCGGCTGCTCTTCGACTACCAGGCTGACCTTGTCAGGGTGCATCCGGAGGCCGGCAACTTCACCCAGCAGAGCGCCTCGGGCACCGACCCGATCCCGTTGCACCCGGGAGCCGCCCGGTTCTACCAGCGCGGTTGAGCCGCGCCGCTCAGACGTCCGCCGGGGCGGTGGCGGCGCGGGCCTCCGCCACGAGGCGGTCGGTCTCGGCGAGCACCTCCGGGTCGTCCGTCGGGGTGCCGGGGTCGAGGCGGACCGTCCACGTGAGGCCGTCCACCCCCGGCACCCGGCGCGCCGCGACCCGGCCGGCGCCGCCGGGCAGCGGATGGTGCTGCGTGTACGCCACCGACCGGGTCACCCGCTGCCGCACCTGGTGCGGCAGCTCCCCCGGGTCGAGCAGCAGGTGCCGCTCGGCCGGGCGGTCGGCCACGACGAGGTAGCCGTCGCGCTCGGCGAGCGGCTCGGCCGGCGTCACCGTGAGTTCCCGGCCGGACCAGACCGCCTTGAGGACGTCGTGCCAGCCCAGCCGGTGTTCCCGGCCGGGCAGCCAGAGCCCGAGGTTGCTGGCCACCACCACCCCGCCGTCCCGGCCGTCGCCGACGGCGGCCCAGGCGAGCACCCGCTCGTCGGTGGCCAGCGGTGGCCGGTCGGCCGGGGGCAGCTTCGGCCTGCGGCGGAACAGTCCCATCTACAGTCCTCCCGCGGCCTGCTCGCGCAACGCCCGGGCGTGCTGCTCCAGCGAGAGCAGCTCGCCGAAGGCGGCGAAGTACTCGTCCTTGTTGTTGACCGGGTTGATCCGCTGGATGCGGGACTTGAGGTCCCTGATCCGGCCGGTCACCGAGCCCCACTGCACCCGGGCCATGGTGATCGAGACGTAGCGCGGGTCGGGCTCGCCGTCGATGCGCAGCGGCTCCACGGCCAGTTCGCCGACGAGTGCCCGGGCGGCCAGGTCCTCGCAGGCGTCACGGACCGACTCGATCCAGACCGCGCCGCCGGTGGCCGTCGCGGCCCCGCCGACGGCCGCGACGGCCGCCCGCACGGCCGCGTGCACGGGGTTGCGGTACTCCGACGCCTCGACCGCGTCGAACATGGGCCCGGCCAGCACCGGTTCCTGGAGGGCGAGCTTCAGCGCCTCCCGCTCGACCATCGACTGCGGGTTGTCGACGACCGGTTCCGCCGGGGCGGGGCGGGGCGCCGGCGGGGTGTCCCTGCCGGGGGGGGCCGACGCGGCGGCCAGCACGGCCCGCTGCACCGGCTCGATCTCCATGCCGAGGTCACCGGCGAGCTTGCGCACGTATTCCGGGCGCTTCTCCCGGTCCTTGAGCTTGGCGACCAGCGGCGCGGCCCGGCGCATCGCCTCCACCCGGCCGTCGACGGTGTCGAGGTCGTACCGGTTGATCACGTGCCGCAGCGCGAAGTCGACCAGCGGCTCGCGGCGGGCGACCAGGTCGCGGACCGCCAGGTCGCCCTTGGCCAGGCGCAGGTCGCACGGGTCCATGTTGTCCGGGCTGACCGCGATGAACGTACGCCCCACGAAGCGCTGGTCGTCCTCGAAGGCGCGCAGCGCGGCCTTCTGCCCGGCGGCGTCCCCGTCGAAGGTGAAGATGATCTCGCCGGCCACGGCGTCGGTGTCCAGCAGCAGTCGGCGCAGCACCCCGATGTGGTCCGCGCCGAACGCCGTGCCGCAGGTCGCCACGGCCGTCGGCACCCCGGCCAGGTGGCAGGCCATCACGTCGGTGTAGCCCTCGACCACGACCACCTTGCCCTGCCTGGCGATCTCCCGTTTGGCCTGGTCGATGCCGTAGAGGACATGCGACTTCTTGTAGATGGGCGTCTCGGGGGTGTTCAGGTACTTCGGGCCGTCGTCGTCGTCGAAGAGCTTGCGGGCGCCGAAGCCGATCACGTCGCCGGCCAGGTCGCGGATCGGCCACATCAGCCGGCGGCGGAACCGGTCGATCAGCGTGCCGGAGCGCGACGGCCGGGACAGCCCGCCGGTGACCAACTCGTCGTGGGTGAAGCCCTGCTGACGCAGGTGCCTGGTGAGCAGGTCCCAGGCGTCGGGCGCGAAGCCGCAGCCGTAGCGCTCGGCGGCGGCCCGGTCGAAGCCGCGCCGGGCCAGGAACTCGCGGGCCGGGCGGGCGCCGGCGGTGGTGAGCTGCGCGCGGTAGAACTCGACGGCGGCGGCGTGCGCGGCGACGAGGCGCTGCCGCTGCCCCTGCTGGGGACGCGGGCGCGGGGTGGCGGCGTCGCCCTCGACGTAGCGCAGCTGGAGGCCGGCGCGGTCGGCGAGCCGCTCGACCGACTCGATGAAGCTGAGGTGCTCGGCGTCCATCAGGAACTTGATCGCGTCGCCGCCGGCGCCGCAGCCGAAGCAGTACCAGACGTTGCGGGCCGGCGAGACGTTGAACGACGGGCTCTTCTCGTCGTGGAACGGGCACAGCCCCTTGAGGTTGCCGCTGCCGGCCGACCTGAGGGTCACCGTCTCGGAGATGACGTCGGCGATCGAGCTGCGCTCCCGGACCAGCGCGATGTCCTCGTCCCGGATCCGCCCAGCCATGTCCGCCACCCCCTCGGCGTACATCCTGCCCTGCCGCGCCGGCGGCGTGCCGCCGGGGGACGCCGCGTGTGGCGGGCACCGCCGCCACCTCGGCGGTCACGCCCGCGCCCGGACCCGCTCCCGCGCGGCCGGCGCGGATCAGCGGGGGCGGCGCAGGTAGCGCCGCACCGGCGGCGGGTCCTCCTCGTCGTACGACCGGGCGGCCCGCACGGCCGCGGCCAGGCCGGGGCGGCGCACCCGTGGCGGCGGGTGGACCGCCGGGTCCCGGGCCATGTCCCGGACCAGCGCGACGGCCAGCCCGAGCATCACCACGACGAACGGCAGGGCGACGACGATGGTCGCCTGTTGCAGCGCGTCCAGCCCGCCCACCAGCAGCAGCACGCCGGCGACCGCGCCGATCAGCACCCCCCAGAGCACCACCAGCGCGCGGTGCGGGCGCAGCGCGCCCCGGGAGGTCAGCGAGCCGAGCACCAGCGACGCCGAATCGGCGCTGGTGACGAAGTAGAGCGCGATCAGCACCATGGCCAGCACGCTGGTCAGCGTCGCCAGCGGCAGCGCGTCCAGCAGGCCGAACAGCGCCTGCTCGGTGCCCGCCCCGACGTCGGCGACCAGGTCGCGGGCGCCGGTGGCCTGCGCCCGCAGGGCACTGCCGCCCATCACCGCGAACCAGACCGCGCTGGCCCCGCTCGGCACCAGCAGCACCCCGACGACGAACTGCCGGACCGTGCGGCCCCGGGAGATGCGGGCGATGAACGTGCCCACGAAGGGCGCCCAGGAGATCCACCACGCCCAGTAGAAGATCGTCCAGGAGCCGAGCCACGACGGGTCGGAGAAGGCGCCGGTGCGGGTGGACATGAAGACCAGGTTGCTCAGGTAGTCGCCCACCGCGGCCGGCAGGACCTCCAGCGTGTAGATGGTCGGCCCGACGACGAAGACGAAGAGCATCAGCAGCACCGCCAGCAGCACGTTGGTGGTGGAGAGCCACTTGATGCCCCGGTGCAGCCCCGAGAAGGCGGAGATCACGAATGCCAGCGTGAGCGCGCCGATCACCACCAGCTCCACGGTCGTCGTGTCCGGAATCCCCGTCACCAGGTCGAGGCCGGCGGCGACCTGGAGCGCGCCGAGGCCGAGGCTGGTCGCCGAGCCGAACACGGTGGCGAAGACGGCCAGCAGGTCGATCGCGCGGCCGGCCGCGCCGTCGGCGCGCTCCCCGAGCAGCGGCTGGAAGGCCGCCGAGATCCGGTTCTCCCGGCCCTTGCGGAAGGTCGAGTACGCCAGCGCGAGCGCCACGACCGCGTAGATCCCCCAGGGGTGCAGCGTCCAGTGGAAGAGGGTGTACTGCATGGCCGTCGCGCCGGCCGCGCCGGTCTGCGGTGCGACGCCGGTGGCCGGCGGGGGCGCGGCGTAGTGCTGGATGGGCTCGGCGACGGCGAAGAAGACCAGGCCGATCCCCATCCCGGCGCTGAACATCATGGCCACCCAGGCCAGGGTGCTGAACTCGGGTTCGTCGTCGTCGGCGCCGAGCCGGATCCGGCCGAACCTCGTCGCCGCGATGATCACCGAGAGCACCAGGAAGGCGTCGGCGGCCACCACGAAGAACCAGCCGAAGGTGCCGATCACCCAGGCCAGCCCGGACTCGCCGAAGCCGGCCAGGGAGTCGCGGGCCAGCACGCCCCACGCCACCACGGCCAGTACGCCGCCGACGCTGAGCGCCAGCACCGTCCGGTCGATCCGGCCACCGGCCGGCAGCCGGTTCCGTACCTGCCCGCTCATGCGCCACCCCCTGCCCATCCTGCGGGGCAGGGGGTGGCACCCGGGCGGCATCGCGCGAGACACCCCACTGCCGGGCGACCGGGACGCAGCCGGTCGGGCGCCTCGCGGCGGCGTTCAGACGCGGGTGAGCCGGTCCGTCGGCACCGCCAGGACGAAGGGATCGCCGATGTTCCCCTCGTACCCGTAGTCGGCGTTGCGCACCGTCATCCGGTCGGGGGCGACCTCTGCGATGCGTACGACGATCGGGTCGTCCCGGCCGTCGACGCGCAGGTACCAGCGGTCCGCCAGATAGCTCAGCCCGCTCTCGTCAAGCAGCCGGGCGGCGTCGTCGGCCGGCTGGGCCGGCCCGAGGGGGTGGCCGAAGGGCGTCACCGGGACGCACCGGCCCGCCGCCGCGGGCGCGAGGTACCCGAGGAGCTCGCCATCGTCCTGCCGGTGGTGGGGAAGCCACTCCCGCGGGATCACGACGCCCCACCCGTGGCGGGAGCGTCCGGCCCCGCGGACGCCGCGGCGATGAACGCGATCTGCTCGGCGCTCGGCCCGCCGTGCTCCCGCCGGATGGTGTCCGCGTTCTCCGCCTGCATGGCGTAGAGCGAGCGGCGGAGCCCGTCGTCGCCGCGGTGGAACCGCTCCAGCAGTGCCGCCCATTCCGTGGCGAGGGCCCTGCCGTCCTCGCCGGCGGGGTCGGTGCCCGCGTCGATGGCGGCCTGGACCCGCGCGATGAGGTCCGGCCACGCCGCCTCGACGGCCGCCACCTGTCCGGCCTCGCGCTCGCGGCGCTCGGCCAGCCCGGCCAACTGCTCGGCGGTGAAGTACCTCTCGACGATCTCGTCCACGACGACGACCTCCCGGATCAGGCTGAGGAAGTCGGCGGTCGACCGCGGTCGCGCGCCCGCCATCGCGCCGAGGCCGGCGCGGAGCCGGCGCAGGGCGACGAGCTGCTCGTCGACGAGGCGGAGGTGCTGGCGCAGGACGTCGTCGACCGAGACCGTCCCGCCCAGCAGCTTCCCGACGGTGGCCAGCGGAACCCCGAGGCGACGCAGGGCGAGCACCTCGTACAGGCGCTCGACGTCGCGCTCCTCGTAGCGGCGGTGCCCCGCCGCGGTGCGCCCGGAGGGCGTCACGAGGCCGAGGTGGTCCCAGTGGTGCAGGGTGCGCACCGTGAGGCCGGTCGCCCGGGCGAGCTCCCCGATCCGCCACGTCCGCGACTGCTCCACGTCCGTCTCCTCCGACTTCCACCGACGACGGATGCGCCGGCGTCCACGACGGTAGAACCTGACGCCGCGTCAGGTTCAAGTCCGACCGGCTGGCGTCGGCGGACCCGTCGCGCGGGGGTCGCGGGCACCTCCGGGCCGGGCGGGACGCCGGGCACGGGGTCCCCGGCGTCGCTCAGGCCGGTACGGCGGTGGACTCCTCGGCCTCGACCTGCCGGTTCCAGTCGGGCTTGCTGGCCCGCCAGCCCTCGTCGTCGAGGCCGCGACGCCAGTAGCCGGAGATGGAGAGCCGCTCGCGGGAGACGCCACGCTCGACGCGCAGCAGGCGGCGCAGCTCCTTCACGAAGGTGGCCTCGCCGTGCACGAAGGCGTGCACGTCACCGGGCGGGAACTCCAGGGCGCGCACGGCCTCGACCAGGGCCTCCCCGACCGGGCGGTCGCCCCGGTGCAGCCAGGTCAGGCGTACCGCGCCGGGGCTGGCGAGCGGCTGCTCGTCGGCCCGGTCGGCGACCTCGACGAAGACGGCGGCCGGAGCGCCGGCGGGCAGCCGCTCCAGGGCGGCGGCGATCGCCGGCAGCGCGCTCTCGTCGCCCACCAGCAGGTGCCAGTCGGCGTCCGGGCTCGGGGCGTACGCCCCACCGGGGCCGACGAAGTGCACCGGGTCGCCGGGGCGCAGCGCGGCCGCCCACGGCCCGCCCACGCCCACGTCGCCGTGGTGCACGATGTCGACGGTCATTTCGCCGGCTGCCGCGTCCCAGGCCCGCACCGTGTACGCGCGCAGCCGGGGCCACTGCTCCCGGGGCAGGTCGCGGCGGAGCGCGTTGAGATCCGTCAGACTCGGGTACCGCGTGCCCGGCGCCGGAAAGACGATCTTGATGTAGTGGTCGGTGAACTCGCCCACCGGCAGGCCGACCAGGTCCTCACCCCCGAGCACCAGCCGGACGAGGTGTGGGGTGGGCCGCCCGGTGCGCAGTACCCGGGCGGTCGTGACCTTGATGGGGCGCTCCGTCATGTCGGTTAGGTTAGCCTAAGTTCGCCCGGTCGCCCATCCCCGCTCCCCCGTCGGCGGCGTCCCCCGCGCCGCGCACCAACCGCGCGTGCCAGGCGACGGCCCCCGGGTCGGTCAGCGAGGCGACCTGGTCGATCACCACCCGGAGCCGGGCGGCGTCGTCCGGCGCGGCCGACCAGAGCGCGGCGAAGACGGGATCCAGCCCGTCCGGCGCCCGGTCGGCCAGGGCGTGCACCAGCTCCGCCAGGACCTCCCGCTGCCGCCGGTAGCGGTCCCCCGCGCCGGGGCGACGCATCACGTACCGCAGGGCGATGCCCTTGAGCAGCGCGCACCGCGCCCGGGTGCGGCGGGGCACCACCAGGTCGGCGGCGTAGCGGCGGTGCGGGCCGGGGCCGTACCGCTCCTGTGTGGCCGCCACCACGCTCGAGACGAAGCGGCCGGTCAGCACGCTGGTGGTCTCCTTGAGCGCCACCTGCGCGCGGTGGCTGCCGTCGTAGCCGGCCAGCGGGGCGAGCACCGGGTCGTCGAGCAGCTCCAGCAGCACCTCGCCGAGGTCGGCCGGGGACTCGCCGGAGTAGGTGGCGGCGACGTCGGCGCAGAGCGCGGCCCGTTCCTGCGAATCGCGCAGCGACGGCAGCGGCACGTACCCGCCGTGGATGCCGTCCTCGACGTCGTGCACCGAGTACGCGACGTCGTCGGCCCAGTCCATCACCTGCGCCTCCAGGCAGCGCCGGTCGTCACCCGGGCCGCCGGCGCGCAGCCAGGCGAAGACCGGGAGGTCGTCGTCGTACGCCCCGAACTTCCGCACGCCCTGCCGCCGGGGCCACGGGTACTTGCTGACGGCGTCGAGCGAGGCGCGGGTCAGGTTGAGGCCGGCGGACGTCCCGTCCGGGGCGAGGACCTTGGCCTCCAGCCGGGTGAGCACCCGCAGCGTCTGCGCGTTGCCCTCGAAGCCGCCGCAGCCAGCCGCCAGGTCGTCGAGCGCGGCCTCGCCGTTGTGCCCGAACGGCGGGTGGCCGAGGTCGTGGGCGAGCCCGGCGGTGTCGACCACGTCGGGGTCGCAGCCCAGCCGGGCACCCATCTCCCGGGCGATCTGCGCGACCTCCAGCGAGTGGGTCAGCCGGGTACGCAGGAAGTCGTCGGTGCCGGCCGTGTGCACCTGGGTCTTCGCGGCGAGCCGCCGGAACGCCGCCGAGTGCAGCACCCGGGCGCGGTCCCGCTCGTACGCCGAGCGCCCGTGTCCGGTGTCCTTCGGCGGCTCGTCGACCCGGCGGGCGACGTCCGGATCGTCCGGGCCGGGGTGTTCAGTCCGCACGCTGCCGCAGCACGCAGAACTCGTTGCCCTCCGGATCGGCCAGCACGGTCCACTCCACGTCGCCCTGTCCCACGTCGACGTGCCGGGCCCCCATGTCGACCAGCCGCTCGACCTCGGCCTCCTGGTCGTCGGGGCGCAGGTCGAGGTGCAACCGGTTCCTGGTGGTCTTGTCGTCGGTGACCGGCACGAAGACGATGCCCGGCAGCCGGTCGGCGGACCGGCGGATCTCCACCTCGTCCGGTTGTTCGTTGACCACCTGGTAGCCCAGCGCCTCGGCCCACCAGCGGGCGAGCCGGGCGGGGTCCCGGGCGTCGACGGTCAGGCTCTCCCAGGCGCTGCTCATGCCGATCAGGTTACGCCCGCGCGCCGCGGACGGCTCGCCGCCGGCGCGTGGGCGACGGCCGCGCAACCTCCGAACAGTCCAGAGTTGTCGACCGATCGCCGACGGTTACGGGATCGCGGTGTCGCGTGGCCGCCGGTAGCGTTCCCGGCGCGGAACGTGACCAGACTGAGGGCCCGACGGTGGGGAGACACCCGTGGACGCGGACACGATGATGGGAACGGAACTGTCGGAGCTGCGCCTGCGCCGTCCCGAGGTGGCGGGCAGCGTGCTGGCCGGCACGGACGGGCTGCTGATCTCCAGCGACCTGCCCGCGACGGACGCCACCCACCTGGCGGCGCTCGCGGCGGCCAGCTTCGGCCTCGGCCACCGGGTGGCCGACACGGTGCGGCACGGCGAGTTCCGGGAGTCGGTGCTCCGCACCTCGACCGGCGCGGTGGTCACCTATCCCGCCGGGCGCAACGCCCTGTTGACGCTGGTCGCCGACGCCGGCGCCGACCTGGAGGAGCTGCACGCCGACGCGCGGGCGGTGGCCCGGCGCACCGGCTCGGTGCTGGACACCTGCCGCCGGGTCGGTGCGGCGTCGGTGCCCGAGGCGCACGCCGCCATCGTGGCCCGCACCTCGGGCGGCAGGCTGCCCCGGCGCGTCACCTCCCACACCTGGCGACGGCCGCCGGTCTGAGTGGCTCCCGGATTCGGTCGGACCGGTCGGTGCGGCCGGCTCCCGGTCCTCGGTGCGGTCGTCCTCGCCGGCGGCCACCGTCGCGTCGGCCTCCTCCGCCGGCACGGGCCGCCCGCACGGCGGCGACGGCGGACCCGCTCCCCCGGGCCCGCCGCCGGCCTGTCGTCTCCGCCCTGTCAGCGGCTGTCGGAGCCGTCGGTCTCCACCGCCGCGCGGCCGGCCTCCAGCCGGGCGACGGGCACCCGGAAGGGCGAGCAGGACACGTAGTCCAGGCCTACCTCGTGGAAGAAGTGCACCGACTCCGGGTCGCCCCCGTGCTCGCCGCAGACGCCGAGCTTCAGTCCCGGCCGGGCCGCCCGCCCCTCCTCCGCGGCGATGCGCACCAGCCGACCCACGCCGTCGCGGTCGATCGACTCGAACGGCGAGATGCCGAAGATGCCCAGCTCCAGATACCGCCAGAAGAACGCGCCCTCGACGTCGTCGCGGGAGAAGCCCCAGCCCATCTGGGTCAGGTCGTTGGTGCCGAAGGAGAAGAACTCGGCCGCCTCGGCGATCTGGCCGGCGGTCAGCGCCGCCCGGGGCACCTCGATCATCGTGCCGATCAGCACCTCGACGCCGCTGTCCCCGACCACCTCGGAGATGATCTTCTCGGCCTCGGCGCGGACGGTCTCCAGCTCCTGCACCGCGCCGACCAGGGGAACCATGATCTCCGGTCGGGCCACCGCGCCGCCGCGGGTGACGGTGACCGCGGCCTCCGCGATGGCCCGGACCTGCATGGCGAACAGGCCGGGGATGACCAGGCCGAGGCGGACGCCGCGCAGACCCAGCATCGGGTTCTCCTCGTGCATCCGTCGGACGGCGGCGAGCAGCGCCTCCTCCTGGGCGACGTCCTCACCGCGCTCCTGGGCCACCGCCACGTTGACCGCGAGCTGCTCCAGCGGGGGCAGGAACTCGTGCAACGGCGGGTCGATCAACCGGACGGTGACGGGCATCCCGTCCATCTCCCGGAAGATCTCCTCGAAGTCGGCGCGCTGCAACGGCAGCAGCGCGGCCAGCGCGGCCTCCCGCTCGGTGTTGTCGCGGGCCAGGATGAGGCGCTCGACCAGCTCACGCCGGTCGCCGAGGAACATGTGCTCGGTGCGGCAGAGGCCGATGCCCTCCGCGCCGAAGCGCCGGGCCCGGGCGGCGTCCGCGCCGGTGTCGGCGTTCGTCCGCACGGCCAGCCGCCGCCTGGCGTCGGCGTGCGACATGATCCGGTGTACGGCCCGGACCAGCGCGTTGTCGACGTGCTCGGGGTCGAGGCTGCCCTCGAAGTACTGCACCACCTCCGACGGCATGACCGGCACCTCGCCGAGGTAGACCTTGCCCGTGGTGCCGTCGATGGAGACGACGTCGCCCTCGACCACGGTCTGCCCGCCGACGACGAACCGGCGCTGTGGGACGTTGACCTCGATCTCGTCGGCGCCGGAGACGCAGGTCTTGCCCATGCCCCGCGCCACCACGGCGGCGTGGCTGGTCTTGCCGCCGCGCGAGGTGAGGATGCCCTGCGCGGCGATCATGCCGTTGAGGTCGTCGGGGTTGGTCTCACGGCGGACCAGGATCACCAACTCCCCCTCGGCGGCCAGTTCGACCGCGCGGGCGGAGGTGAAGACCACCTTGCCCGACGCGGCGCCCGGCGACGCCCCGATGCCCTTGGCCACCGGCTGGAACTCGTGGTCGAGCCGGAACCGGGGGAACATCAGCTGGGCGAGCTGCGCGCCGTTGACCCGGTGCAGGGCCTCGTCGAGGTCGATCAGGCCCTCGTCGACGAGCTGCCCGGCGATGACGAACGCCGCCGCGGCCGTGCGCTTGCCGACGCGGGTCTGGAGCATCCAGAGCTTGCCGCGCTCGATGGTGAACTCGATGTCGCAGAGATCCCGGTAGTGGCCCTCGAGCCGGGCCATGATGCCGAGCAGCTCGTCGTACGACTTCTTGTCCAGCCGCTCCAGCTCCTGCAGCGGCACCGTGTTGCGGATGCCCGCGACGACGTCCTCGCCCTGGGCGTTGGCCAGGTAGTCGCCGTAGATGCCCTGGGCGCCGCTGGCGGGGTCGCGGGTGAACGCGACGCCGGTGCCGGAGTCCGGGCCGAGGTTGCCGAAGACCATCGTCACCACGTTGACCGCGGTGCCGAGGTCGGCCGGGATCCGCTCCTGGCGGCGGTAGAGCACCGCACGCTCGGCGTTCCACGACTCGAAGACCGCGCGGATGGCCAGGTCGAGCTGCTCGCGCGGCTCCTGCGGGAACTCCCGGCCGGTGTGCTTGAAGAAGATCTTCTTGTACGCGTCGACCAGCCCCCGCAGGTCGTCGGCGTCGAGACCGAGGTCGTCCCGGGTGCCCTTGGCGCGTTTGGCGTCGTCGAGCGCGTGCTCGAACTCCTCGCCGGGCACCTCGCACACCGTCTTGCCGAACATCTGGATCAGCCGACGGTACGAGTCCCAGGCGAACCGGTCCGCGCCGCCGGGGGTCGCCTGCCCGCCCGAGCCGCCGGCCTGTCGGGCCAGCCCTTGGACGCTACGGTCGTTGAGGCCGACGTTGAGGACGGTCTCCATCATGCCGGGCATGGAGAACTTGGCGCCGGAGCGGACGGAGACCAGCAGCGGGTCCTCCGGGTCACCGAGGCGCTTGCCCATCGCCTGCTCCAGCGACGCGAGGTGCGCGGCGATCTGGCCGGCCAGGCCGTCGGGTTCCTCCCCGGTGGCGAGGTACGCCTTGCAGGCCTCCGTGGTGATCGTGAAGCCCGGTGGGACCGGAAGGCCGAGCCTGGTCATCTCGGCCAGATTGGCCCCCTTGCCGCCGAGCAGGTCCTTGAGGTCCTTGTTGCCCTCGGCGAAGGCGTAGACGTACTTGTGTTCCACCGTCTCTTGCTTTGCCACCAGAGCCCTCCCACGCGCGCCGGTCCGACACTTAACGAAGGTTCAGTTGCTCCATTACCCCGGGACGGACCACCGGCAATCCCGGTGCCAAGCCGGCCGGTGGGCGAAGGCTAAGCGAACTTCGCCTGGCCAGGGGCCATTCGGTGACAATCGGCACAGCTATCACGACTATCCGCGTTCGTACCGGTTGTTGGGAACGCTTCCATGAGCACGATCACGCATGTCCGGCTTCGCCTCGTAGTCTTGGTCGCACGTCTTCCGGTGAACCTCACCATTGCCACAACCATCGCAAATACACCCCTCGGAGCCGACGCCGTGCCATCCGTTCCCACCGCCGCCCCGGAGCCGCTCGACCCGTCCCGCGCCGGGGCGGACGAGCGGTCGGCCGGGCACCCCGACCTGCCCCGCCACGAGCCGGACGCCGCCGAGCTGGCCCGGGTCGCGGCCCTGGCCGCCGCGGACGCGCTCGCCGCGCCGCGCGAGGTCGGCGACCTGCCCGCCCCGCCGACCGGCGACCGGTCCACCTCGGGGATCGGCGCCACCGACCTGCCCGTCCCGGCCGCGCGGCCCCGGCTGGGCGACGTCGTGCCGGCCCCGGAGCGGGTCACGCCGGTCGCGGGCGCCGACTTCGTGCTCACTCCCGACGCGGTGATCCGGGTGAGCCCCGGCGAGGCCGCCCGTTCACACGACGCCGCCCGCCGCGTCGCCCGGCAGCTGGCCGACCTGTTGCGGCCCCCCACCGGCTACCCGTTGCCGGTGACCGACGCCGCCCGGCCGGAGCAGGCCGCCGGCATCACGCTCGCGCTGGTCGACTCCGACGACCTCGGTGCGGAGGGCTACCGGCTCGACGTGGCGTCCGACGGGGTGCGGATCGAGGCCGCCACCCCGGCCGGGCTCTTCTTCGGCGCACAGACGGTGCGCCAGCTCCTGCCCGCGGCCATCGAGAGCCCGACGCCGGTCGCCGGGCGCTGGACGCTGCCCGGCGGGTCGATCGTCGACCGGCCCCGGTTCCCCTACCGGGGGGCGATGCTCGACGTGGCCCGGCACTTCTTCGGCGTACCGGACGTGCTGCGGGTGATCGACCACCTGGCCCGCTACAAGCTCAACCACCTGCACCTGCACCTGACCGACGACCAGGGCTGGCGGATCGCGGTCGACTCCTGGCCCCGGCTGGCCGAGGTCGGCGGGGCGAGTGAGGTGGGTGGCGGTCCGGGCGGGCACTACAGCCGCGACGACTACCGGCGGATCGTCGCCTACGCCGCCGAGCGGCACGTCACGGTGGTGCCGGAGATCGACCTGCCGGGGCACACCCACGCGGCGCTGACCGCGTACGGCGAACTGGCCCCGGACCGCGTGGCACCGCCGCCGTACGCCGGCACCGAGGTCGGCTTCAGCTACGTCGACCCCGGCAGCGAGCGCACGTACGAGTTCGTCGCCGACGTGCTGGGCGAGATCACCGAGCTCACTCCCGGGCCGTGGCTGCACATCGGGGGCGACGAGGCGTTCAAGGTGCGCCCCGACGCGTACGCCGCCTTCGTCGAGCGGGTCCAGCGCGTCGTCGCGGCGACCGGCAGGACGGTGATGGGGTGGCACCAGATCGCACCCATGGCGCACGCCGAGGGACGCGTGCTCCAGTGGTGGGGCACCGACGGCGAGGACCCGGTCACCGCGGACGCCGTCCGCCGGGGCGCGCGGCTCGTCCTCTCCCCCGGCAACCACGCCTACCTCGACATGAAGTACGCCCCGGACACCCCGATCGGGCACGACTGGGCGGGCCTGATCGACGTGCGGCGGGCGTACGACTGGGATCCCGGCACCCACGTGGCCGGCGTGCCCACCCAGGCGGTGCTCGGGGTGGAGGCGCCCCTGTGGACCGAGTCGGTCACCTCGCGGGCGGAGATCGAGTTCATGCTCTTCCCGCGCCTGCCCGCGATCGCCGAACTGGGCTGGTCGCCCCGCGCGACGCACGACTGGGCCGGGTTCCGCGACCGGCTGGCCGGGCACGGCCCGCGCTGGGCCACCGCCGGCATCGCCTTCCACCGCTCGCCGGAGATCCCCTGGCCGGCCGGGCCACCGGCGCCCGCCGCGCCGAAGGCGGCGATCCCCGCCCAGGCCGGCCCCGAGGAGGCCCCCGCGCCCACCCCGTCCGCCTGACGCCCTCGCCCTCGCCGTCGCCGTCGGGAAAATCACCTCCTCGATATCGGGTCAGGTGGTTACGCCCGACGGGTCACTGCCGTCGGTTGCCGTTGCTGGCCGGCACGCGGGCGTGGCGGCGGGGGTGTGCGCCTCGTGCGCTGTCGAGGTGATGTCGTAGCCGATTCAGCGATGTCCCGGTGCCCAGGGCGTCCGGCGGGGCGGGCCGACGGCGGGGAAGGGAGTCACCCGGGCGGGCTCCGACAGCTCGCCCGGGTGCGGCGCGGTTCGTGACTGCGACGAGGCGGCCCGCGCGGGTCACACGGCGGCGGCGCCCCGGCTGCCGGCGCGGCAGCGTGAGTCGTTCACGACATCACCTCGACAGCGCGCTCGCACCCCATGCTCACCCGACGACCGCTGGCTGCGCACAGCGACGATGCGGGGCGTTTGTCCGGTTCGGGATGTCCGGTGCATGCCCCGAACATGGCCGCCGTCCGAAACGTCGCGTGGTCGGCGCCACCCGGGCGGCGGAATCGTGGGCCGGGGCGGGTCGTTGAACATGGCATACCCACGGCGCTCCCCCGCGCCACGGGTGGCCCGACCGGCCGGCGGAATGGCTGACCGACCCGGGTCGTTGAGACATCCCGGATGCCCGAGCAGGCCCCCGCCGCCGGAGCGATCCGTTCTGACTCCCCCCTCGCGGCACGCCGCTCCCCCGCGCGTCCGCGCACCCCCGATCGAAAGGTGCCGACCATCATGCGTACCGACATGCTGCGTAGGACCGCTCTGACCGCTGCCGGGCTCGCCTTCGCCGGCGGCG